>JBCCCT010000171.1:0-7404 GCA_039033355.1 Pseudomonadota bacterium
AGCCCATCAATCGTGCCATTGATCACGCCACTATCGAAGCCAAACAGGAAACCACCGATTGTGGCAATGACACTGATCAGAATGATCTGACCCAGATTTGACTCATCCGATTGCGTTGAAGCCGTTGCTTCCATTGGGTCGTCCTCCCTCGACGATATTGTTCACAGGCTGAGGCGTGTTTTGCGACGTCTCTCAGCTTTCATTCCGTTCGGCGTAACACAGGCAAAAATAAAATGATAGCGCTATCATTTTTTGCTGCTATAACCCTTAGTGAAACGGCGAAAACACGCCGCGCGAAGAAACGCTCGCCAAAGAGCGACCATTGAGGGAGGACACAGCATGACGTCATTGCAGCTTGTTGCGCATACCCTCTATTCATCCCTAATCAGACCCGCTTCGTGTATGTGATCGAAGCCATCAGCGTATCCAATCAGGAGCCGAGATTTTGAAACTCAACCCGCGCACCACTGTGTCCACCCTTGCCCTTAGCGCCGCGATCTTGATCGGCGGCTGTGCGAATACTGACATCACGGAAGCCGATCCGGTTCTCGTTGAAGAACCTGCTGCTCCGGTCGAGACCGAAGTGGCTGAGGCCAAGACCGTCATCACACCGGAAAACTGGCCCGTGGTCGAAACCCCTCCGCTCGATCCGGAGGTCGAAGCGCGGATCGACGCGATCATGGCGAAGATGACCCTGGAACAGAAAGTGGGTCAGACCATCCAGGCTGATAGCGGCTCTGTTACGCCGGAACAGGTCAAACAGTATCGACTGGGATCCGTGCTCAGCGGCGGCAATTCTGCGCCTGGACCGGAGCCTTATGCGGATGCCCAGACCTGGCTTGAGGCTGCGGACGCTTATTACGAAGCCTCCCTCGATCCGGAAGGTGTCGAGATTCCTATCCCGACCATCTGGGGCATTGATGCTGTCCACGGCCACGCCAACCTGAAAGGCGCGGTTGTCTTTCCCCACAATATCGGGCTCGGCGCTGCGAACAATCCAGATCTGATCGAGGAAATCTACACAGTCACCGCGAAAGAGCTGCGCGTATCCGGTCATGACTGGACGTTCGCTCCAACCCTCGCTGTTCCGCAAAATGATCGCTGGGGACGGACCTATGAAGGCTTCTCGGAGAGCCCGGATATCGTCGCCTCCTATGGCGATCGCATTGTCTATGGATTGCAAGGCCGCTTTGGCGATCTGGATTTCCTCGATTCTGAGCACGTTCTCACCAGCGCCAAGCACTTTGTCGGCGACGGCGGCACCAAAGATGGTGTCGACCAGGGCGACGCAGTGATCAGCGAAGCGGAATTGCGCGACATTCACGCGGCTGGCTATGTCACCGCCATTGGCGCCAATGCACAAACGGTTATGGCGAGTTTCTCGGCCTGGAATGGCGAGCGCATGCACGGGCAGAAAGAGCTTCTGACCGACGTTCTCAAAGGTCGCATGAACTTTAACGGCTTTGTTGTCGGCGACTGGAACGGCCACGCGCTGATCCCTGGATGTACGTCAACCGATTGCCCGGAATCTCTGAATGCCGGGGTCGACATGTATATGGCACCCGATAGCTGGGAAGGCCTTTGGCATTCAACTTACAAGCACGTGCAATCAGGTCGTATTCCGATGGAACGTCTGGACGACGCTGTACGCCGTATTCTCCGGGTCAAGATCAATGCCGGCCTGTTCGACAATCCGGTCAAGCCGAGCGAGCGGCCATTGGCAGGCGATGAAAGCCTGCTTGGTGCACCAGCGCATCGCGCCGTGGCGCGTCAATCGGTGCGGGAATCGCTCGTCCTGCTCAAGAATAATGATGCCCTCTTGCCGCTCGATCCGGGCCAGACGATTCTGGTCGTCGGAGACGGGGCCAATAGCATCACCAAAGTCGCCGGTGGCTGGACTCTGTCCTGGCAAGGCGGCGGTTATCCGAACGAAGAGTTTCCGAGTGGCGAGACCATTCTGTCGGGCCTGTCCGAAGTCATCAACGCCAATGGCGGTAATCTGATCTTTGATCCAGAGGGCGCTTCCGATGTCGAGGCTGATATCGTCATCGCCGTTTATGGTGAGGATCCTTACGCGGAATTCCAGGGCGATGTCGCCGACATGGATTTCCGTCCGAATGGCTTTGACACAGATCTGCTGGAAACCTATCAGGCCAAAGGCATGAAAACCGTCTCGGTTTTCCTATCCGGGCGTCCGCTCTGGACCAATCCAGAGATCAATGATTCCGATGCCTTTGTTGCCGCCTGGCTGCCGGGCTCGGAAGGCGGCGGCATTGCCGATATGCTGTTCAGAACCGATCCGTCTTTCGAGTTTACCGGACGGCTGTCCTATTCCTGGCCAAAGCTCGCGACGCAAGTTGAGCTGAACGTCACCAAAACGCCGTATGACCCGCTCTTCGCTTTCGGTTATGGCCTCGGCTATGGCGATGAAGGCAATCTCGCGGAGCTGTCTGAAGATTCAGGTCTCGGCGACGGAGCCGCGGTGAGCAAAGGTGAGTTCTTCTCGAAAGGCGAATTCCCAGCGCCCTGGGAACTGTTCCGTTACGGATCGCCCGTCACCGCCCTGCCCTTCGAATCAGTGGGTCTGATCGTCACCGCTTATGATCGCGCAGCGCAGGAAGACTCGCTCAAGATCGACTTCAAGACCGGCGAAGAGAATTTCGAAATCGCCTCTGGCTATGCGGTCGATCTGGCGCGCGAATCCAATGGCGCCATGGAGCTGAGCTTCTATGCCAAATCGATTGAAGGCAGCGGTGCTATCCAGGTCGGCATGGGTTGTGAGGGTGAGGATTGCGACCGCAGTCTGCCCGTCTCCCTGTCCACAGAATGGGCCGAGGTCCGTCTCAGCTTGTCCTGCTTTGCCGATGCCGGGGTCAACATGGCGTACGTCAAAAAGGCGCTGATTATCGGCGCAGATGCTGGGCAATCGATCGGCATCTCTGACGTAAGACTGGCCGAAGATCAGGATGCTGCCGCGAATTGCGGATAAAGACATGACGCGCCGCGATCAGCCTGAAAATGATCGCGGCATGTTCGAAAACACAAAGGAAACGCTTAAATTCGAAAACATCGTCGCTATATTCACGATTAGGTCGTAAACACCGCATAATCTCTGCGCTGTCTTACGCAGATAAAACAGAGAAAGAGGGTTTTTCTCACTTTTGCTCATGAACAAGAAGCAAACCGCCACGATCAAAGAAGTCGCAGAACGCGCTCAAGTCTCTCAGATGACGGTCTCCCGGGTTCTGAACGATCAGAGTACAGTCAAGGAAACCACGCGCAAGCGGGTCCAGGAAGCGATGCGGGCGCTGAATTATCGGCCAAACATCATGGCGCGCAATCTGGCCGGACGCGCCGGTCTGTTCATTGGGCTGATCTATCGAAACCCGAGCTATGGTTATCTCAGTGAATTCCTGCTCGGCGCGTTGGATACATGTCGCCAATTGGGCCACTATCTGATCGTCGAGGAGCCACTCGTCGACGACAATATGGTCGACTTCGAGCAAATGGAAAAACGCTTCCTGGATATGAGCATTCAGGCGCTCATCGTCGTGCCACCGCTGTCTGATGATCCGAAGCTGATCGACACACTTGAACGAACCGGTATCTCCTTTGTCTGTGTCAGTCCGAAACTGAACGGCTATACCGGCCCCAGCGTGCGCATGAATGACCGCGACGCCGCGCGCGACATGACCCAGCACCTGCTGGATCTCGGGCACAAGAAAATCGGCCTGATCAAAGGCCCACCGGATCACCGTTCCAGTGAATTGCGCTATGCCGGATATAGTGATGCCCTCACCGCAGCCGGATTGACGGTTGACGAAGAGCTCGTGGTTTCGGGCGACTTTACCTATGTCTCGGGCATTCAAAGCGCCAAGACACTGATCGATGGGGGCGACGCCCCGACCGCGATATTCGCCACCAATGATGATATGGCCTCTGGCGCCATCGCCGCGGCGCATCAGGCAGGGTTACGCGTTCCAGAAGACCTGTCCGTCGTCGGCTTCGATGATACGGCCAACGCTTCCGCCATGTGGCCGGCTTTGACCACGGTTCGCCAACCGATCCGGGAAATGGCAAACAGCGCCATCAAACTCCTCGCCGAGAGCGTGGCGCAGAGCCGCGCGCTTCTGCCCATCGAAGTCCAGAAGCTGACGCTAGATTATGAACTGATGATCCGCGACTCAGCCGGGCCGCCTAAGCAAAGCGATTGATCAGGTTCTCCAGCATTTCCTGACGCCCTGACTTTGGCGTCGGCTCTATTCCGCCCGCTTCAACTTTCCTGGCAATGCCTTCCAGGGTCGCGTCCTGCATGATCCAGGCGCCCAGGCCATCCGTCCATCCACTATAGCGATCTTTCAGGAAGGACTCATAAGTGCCATCCTTCAATATTGCTTCGGCGGCGAGCAAGCCCCGCGCCAGTGCATCGACGCCGCCAATGTGGCCATAGAACAGATCCGCTGCATCTATGCTCTGGCGGCGCACCTTGGCGTCAAAATTGAACCCACCCGTCGTGAAGCCGCCATGTTTCAAAATGTGGACCATGGACCGCGTGATATCGAGCGATTCCATCCAGAACTGATCGGTATCCCAGCCATTCTGTGGATCGCCGCGATTGGCATCAACTGACCCGAAAATTCCATGTGCGAAAGCCATGGCGATTTCGTGGTCCATGGCATTGCCCGCCAGCGTCGCGTGATTGGTTTCAATGTTCACTTTGACATCGTCGAGCAAACCGTAGCGCTGCAGGAATCCGAATACGGTTTGCGTGTCACGATCATATTGATGCTTGGTCGGCTCATGCGGTTTCGGCTCGATCAGGAGCGGGCCCTTGAACCCGATCTTGTGCTTGTGCTCGACCGCCAAAGATAGCATCCGCCCCAGCTGATCGAGTTCGCGACCAGGGTCAGTATTTAGCAAAGTGTCGTAGCCTTCGCGGCCGCCCCAAAGGACGTAATTCTCGCCGCCCAGGCGATGGGTGGCCTCCAGAGCTTGACGAATCTGCATCGCTGCACAGGCGAACACTTCTGGATCCGGATTGGTTGCAGCGCCCGCCATATAGCGCGGATGGCTGAACACATTTGCCGTGCCCCAGAGCAGTTTCAAACCGGTGCGCTCCATCTGGGCCTCAATCGGGTCCAGGATGCGGGCGAAATTATCAGTGTGCTCCGTCATTGTCTCAGCCGGCGCCATGACGTCGACATCGTGAAACGCAAAGTAGGGCCAGCCGAGGCGTTCGAAAAACTCAAACGCGATCTCAAGCTTGGCCTCTGCCATGGCCTGCCCTTCCAGCGCGTGCCAGGACCGATTGAACGTTCCGGCACCGAACACATCATAGCCATCCCAACAGAATGTGTGCCAATAACAGATAGAAGGCCGCAAATGGTCTTCCATACGCTTGCCCAGGACCAGACGATCCTTGTCATAGTAGCGATACGCCAGAGGATTGTCCGACTCAGGCCCTTCATAGGCAATCGGGCCTACGCCTTCGAAAAAGCTCGCTGTGTCAAACATGTCTTACGTCCTTCAAAAAAGATCCTGAGTGGATTGATAAAGCTGGCGATAGCGATGGAATTGTTCTGCCATAAAGGCGACATCACTCGCGCGGGGTTCGATTTCCTGTTCGATGTCTGGTGCCACAAATCCGGGCTTGGACTGACCGTCCACGCCCATCTGTGCCAGGCGCGCCGCGCCCAATGCCGGGCCGACATCCGCATTCCGCCGATAGACCAGCGGCCGGTTCAGAGCCGCGGATAGAATGCGCCCCCAATAAGCCGATCGCGAGCCGCCTCCGATAACGCTGATCGTTTCGACGTCAGCACCTGAAGCCAGGACACTCAAACCATCGGCAAAGCCCAGCGCGACCCCTTCCAGCACGGCCTGCCCGACCTGCGCAGCGCCGCTATCATGATCCAGACCAAACAGGACGCCTTTTGCGTGCGGATTATTGTGCGGTGTGCGCTCACCGGAGAGGTATGGAAGGAACAAGGCCTTCGATGCGCCAAACAGATCTGCAGCCTCGGTCTCTGCGATCAGCGCACCCGCATCCGAAGCGCCGACCATTTTCGCCGCCCAGTCAACACAGCTCGCTGCGGACAGCATGACTGACATCTGGTGCCACAACCCAGGGAGCGCATGACAGAATGTGTGTACCCCACTGGCAGCATTGGGGTGATAACCCGCGTCTGCTGCAAACAGGACGCCTGACGTGCCCAGTGAGAGAAAGGCATCGCCCGGGCCAAATACGCCAACGCCGACCGCACCGGCAGCATTATCACCACCACCCGCCACAACCGGCGCATCGACTGGAACGCCCCAGTCATTCGCGACGCTGGCTATCAGACCACCTGTTATGTCGCTTCCCTCCGCGAGGCGCGGCATGTGATCGATCGACAAGTCGCAAGTCTCCAGAATTGAGGATGACCAGTCTCGCTTCTCCACATCCAGCCATAACGTCCCAGCAGAGTCGGATACGTCGCTCACATAATCGCCGGTCATACGCAGGCGGACATAATCTTTCGGCAACAGAACTTTGGCGGTTTTGGAGAACACACCAGGCTCATTTTCGCGAACCCAAATCAGTTTCGGGGCCGTAAAGCCAGGCATCGCCATATTACCCGCAATCTGATGGAAGTCGGGCATGTCACGCTCAAGTGTCTCACACGCTTGCGTGCTTCGGCCATCATTCCAGAGGATAGCCGGTCGAAGCGGCATGTCAGACGAATCAAGCAGAGTTGCACCATGCATCTGCCCTGCCAAACCGATCGCCTTCACACCGCCGCGTAACGCATGCGGCAAACGGGCGACCGCGACATTCGTGGCGCGCCACCAGTCTTGCGGGTCCTGCTCCGACCAAAGCGGATGTGGGCGAGAAATCGGCAGCGAGGCAGTCGCCTGAGCGACTACTTCGCCTGCCTCATCCATCAAGATCGCCTTGACCCCTGACGTTCCAATATCAATCCCGAGATACATTTGAAACGCCTCAATTGGGGTCCGAGCAAAACGCTCAAGTAGTTTTTATTCGACGCTCGTTTCGCTGGTAATGGCGAAGAAAGGTCCGAGCTCAATGGTCTGTTTTTCAAATCCGAAATTAAAGCCCATGTCGGATTCACTGATTGGGAAATCCCGCTCGGCAACGCCAGAAATACGGTACATTTTCCAATCAGGTGTCGGCATGATTTCCTGAACAACAGCCGTGTCGTATGGCTCGACGGTACGACCTAGAGCGACACTGATTTTGCCAGTGTCTTTCTTGCGTGGCAATTTGGACGCGCGGGCCCAGAAAAAGATCTCAACCGTTTGACCAGCAGCGACATCGCGTTCGAAGGGCGCACGCATATTGATGTCCCACGGTTTCTTGCTTTTCTTGCGAACGCGGAAGCTGATGGCTTGCGATCCCGGAAC
>JBCCCT010000172.1:0-7377 GCA_039033355.1 Pseudomonadota bacterium
GATATCCGCTCACGGCACGCCACCCCGACCTTAACCGGCGGTCTCAAATGGGACATCAATCGGGTTTTGCAGATTTGGCAGGAATGCCGTGCCGCGCATGCTGCGGATGGTCCTTATCTGTTTGGTGAATGGTCTGCGGCGGATGCCTTTTACATGCCCGTCGCGACGCGCTTCAGGACGTATGGATATGCGCTCGAAGGCGTCGCGGAAGACTATGCCACCGCCGTGCTCAGTCATCCTTTATCCGCGCAACTGATCGAAGAGGCCAAGGCGGAACCCTGGACGGTGGACTTGAGCAAGTTCCGACCCAAGAGCGCTGATTAAACTAGTGTTTTTCGCCCGCGGGCTTGGTGATCAGTGTAATCACGAACGTGATCAACACGATAATGCCATACGTCCCGGCCACTTGTGCCGTATGGGCAGGCAGGGTTCCCGTCCAAAGGAAATAGACCCCATAACCGGCTGCGATAAGAACCGCAAAAGCCAGCATCATGCGTAGTGTTCCCGTCATTTTCGTCCTCCCGATCGATGGCGTATCTTCCAAATAGTTACACCAAGTTATGAAGAATTCATGGCACCCTGCGCGCAACGGTTGCAGGGAAACGAATGCCTCGTTATAGGCGCGCCAACTACCATTATTGCAATAGACAGGAGCCTAGTCATGGCTGGCACGCGTACTTTCTCTATCATCAAGCCTGACGCCACGGCGCGCAACCTTACCGGTGCGATCAACAAAGTCATCGAAGAGGGCGGACTGCGCATCGTCGCACAGCGCCGCATTCACATGACGCAGGCGCAAGCCGAGCGCTTCTATGACATTCACAGAGAGCGTCCATTCTTTGGTGAACTGGTCGAGTTTATGACGTCAGCCCCGGTCGTCGTGCAAGTGCTCGAAGGCGACAATGCCGTTGCGCGCTATCGCGACATCATGGGCGCGACAAACCCGGCTGAAGCGGCCGACGGCACCATCCGCAAACTGTTCGCACAATCGATTGGCGAAAATTCCGCGCACGGATCTGACAGTGACGAGAATGCTGCTCTGGAAATTTCTCAATTCTTCAGCGAAGCGGATATTGTCGGCTAAGCCATCGACGCCATAGAATCGGAAAACCGCTCTCAGACCGAGAGCGGTTTTTTTCTGGCCAGAATGTCTCTCGCTGCAATCTCGACGGCGCGGGAATAGAGCTGATGTTCTTCCAGCAAAACGCGCTCTGCCAGCGTCTCAGCTGTATCTCCCGAGCGGATAGGCACACGAGCCTGGGCAATCACATCACCTTCATCGACCCCTTCTGTAACCCAATGGACAGAACAACCGGCTTCCAGATCGCCAGCATCAATGGCTCGTTGATGCGTATCCAGCCCTGGATATTTCGGTAAAAGGGAAGGGTGGATATTGATCATGCGCCGCGCCCATTTCTTCACGAACCAGGGTGTCAGAATCCGCATGAAACCTGCGAGCACGATCATTTCGACTTTGTGTGTCTCCAGCAATGACTGCATCGCACGCTCGAAGGCCTCACGATCCTTGCCAAATGGCTTGTGGTCGACAGCACCAGTCGCGATCCCGGCCGCTGCAGCCGTTTCCAAACCCGGCGCAGCTGGGCGATTGGAGAGCACCAGAACCGGTTTGGCGGGATAGTCGTCACGCTGTGCAGCCTGCAAGATGGCTTGCATGTTCGACCCGCGTCCAGAAATCAGAACAGCCATCCTGAGACGGGTCATGCGTCGACCAAATCACCAATGATAACAGGCTGTTCGCCAAGAGACTCAAGGCTTTTCACCGCTTGGTCGACATCCTCTTTGGCAACAGCGAAGACCATGCCGATGCCCATATTGAAGGTGCGATGCATTTCATCCTCGGCAATGTTTCCGGTCTCTTGCAACCAACGGAACACGTCGGGGGCTGACCAGGCATTTCGATCAATACGAGGTGTCAGAGAATCCGGGCACATTCGCGGTGTGTTTTCGGTCAGACCACCGCCTGTAATATGCGCCAATCCTTTTGCGAGACCGTCCTTGATCAGCGGCAAGGCCGCGGCCGAGTAGAGCCGCGTTGGCGACAAGAGTGCTTCGCCGAGCGATTGATTGCTCAAGAAAGGGGCCGCCTCCTGATAAGACAGGCCGGAGCGCTCAACCACTTTTCGGATAAGCGAATAGCCATTCGAATGCGGTCCGCTGGATCCGATGCCGATGAGCACATCACCTGCTGTCATGTCCTGCATCCTTGGCAGCACTTTGGCGCGTTCGACCGCGCCGACGACAAAGCCAGCCAGATCGTAATGCCCTGGCGGATACATGCCTGGCATTTCAGCGGTTTCGCCGCCAATCAAGGCGCAGCCAGCCTGTTTACAGCCTTCGGCAATGCCGGAAATGACGCTTTCGGCGATCCCGCCTTCCAGCTTCCCAGCGGCAAAATAGTCCAGGAAAAACAGCGGTTCGGCGCCTTGGGCGAGGACATCATTCGCGCACATGGCAACGAGATCGATCCCGACCGTGTGATGGATCCCGGTTTCAAAGGCGAGCATGAGTTTGGTCCCAACGCCATCGGTGCCCGAAACCAGGACTGGATCCTCCCAGCCGTCTTTCTTCAGATCGAACAGGGCGCCAAAACCACCCAAACCCCCCATGACGCCTGCACGTCGCGTGGCTTTTGCCAGAGGGCCGATCGCTTTGACCAGGTTATCGCCTGCCTCAATATCGACACCTGCGTCGCGATAAGTCAGGGAATCAGATGCGTTACTTGTCATGGCTGCGCGCGTTAGCATGGGCTCCGGCTGCTGACCAGCGCGCTTCTACGGTTCACGAGCGATCTGAGTATTGGTAAGAAACCCTCGAACAATGAGGCCGTAAAAATGATTCGTTTGATCCTGATCTCCTGTCTTCTGATCTTCAGCTTGAGTTTCACGGCTCATGCACAGAGCCGGGATGCCTATACGATCAACGGAATCGCCGTTGATGAGCGCGCTGAAACTGTTGGCGAAGCTCAGCTGCAGGCCTTTGCCTCTGCAAAACTTATCGGGGCGCAGAGACTGATTGAACGATTGACCTTGCCCGAAGATCGTCTAGCAGCCACGGATCTTATCATAGATCAGGTCCTGGCGGATAGAATCGCCGCCGCAGTGGATGTCGAAGAGGAAGTCGCGGGCGCCGGTCGGTATCGTGGCAGCCTCGCAGTCGTTTACAATCCGGTACAGGTGCGGGCGGTTTTGACAGAAGTCGGCCTGCCTTTCACGGACAGTCTGGCGCCACAGGCCGTTCTGATCACCACAACATCTAACGGCATGGATCTCGCCTGGAACCTCGCCTGGGAAGAGGCGCCAAAAGGCAGCCTGGTGCCGCTCCTGATCAGTCGCAGTTCTGGTTACAATCCCGAAACGCCCTGGGAAGTCCTGCAACAGGAAATCGCCTTGTATGGGGCTCAACGCGCGATTTTCGCCGATTTGCGCGGGGGACAGGGCGGATATCTGGTCGACCTGGTCTCTGTCACACCGTCCGGACCGCGGCGGATTGGCGTCACGCGCCGGGCCGGAACACTGGACGACACGATTGAGGCCGTCGCGCTGCGTCTGAACGATGACTGGAAGCAGACATCCATCATTCGCGACACCAGTCGAACGCTGATCGAAGCCACAGTCACGTACACATCGCTGGCTGAGTGGATCACTTTGCGCGGGGCTTTGGTCAGATCCCCGCTGGTTTCAAACGTTCAAACCCGGGCGATTTCTACGGATGGCGCGGTCGTCGCCTTTGCCTTCGCTGGTGACGGCCAGCGTCTGATCTCGGATCTGCGCGATCGTGGGGTGGTGATCAGTGCCGAGACGATTGGCTGGGTCATGTCCTCCGCGATCAGTTCCGCCACGCCTTCGACTGAGGATAATTAGTCAATGCCGCCTTCGAGGCAGATCCCTCTACAATTCCCGGAGAGCACGCTCAGCTTCGAAGACATGGCGATCACATCGGCCAATCGCGCCATCTGCTCCGCTATCCGCAAGACCGAGCGATGGCCTTACCATGCGTTCTGCCTGATCGGACCAAAAGGGAGCGGTATTACCACGCTCGCGCGCGCCTGGGCCAGCGAACGCGGTGCGATGTACTTTGACGCAGAAACACTGACCGATCTGGATGTTGCAGAGATTGAAGACCTCACAGATCAGGATCTCGTGGTCGACAATGTGGAAACACTGAAAGACGCGGAAATTCTGCTCTTGATGCTCAGCGGGGTTAAACGGCATCAGAAATCGATCCTGTTGACCGCCCACACGCCGCCGTCGAATTGGTCGATCCAGTCGCCCGACCTGAATTCGCGTCTGCATGCGGCGCCGCTGGCGCAACTGCCGGCGCCTGACGAAGACCTGATGCGAGCCCGGTTTCGTCGTGCATTTGCCCGTTCCGTCATGGCAGTGCCAGAATCCGTGGAAGACTATCTTGTCACGCGTGTTGGGCTGGACTACTCGCAGATAGAACATGTTGCGGAGCTTCTGGCGGGGGCGACCGGTGATCGTTCGCTGACCATTCCGCTGGTGCGAGAAATTCTCGGAGACGAGGACGGGTAGGGGTCATGATGCAGGACACAAGCGCATGAGTGACGTCGCAAAAGCGCCAACACTTCCATCCGAACGCTATATCAACCGAGAACTCTCCTGGTTGAAGTTCAATGAGCGCGTCCTCGAGGAAGCGCGCAATGCGCGGCACCCATTGCTCGAGCGCCTGCGTTTCCTGTCCATCTCGGCGAACAATCTCGATGAGTTTTTCATGGTCCGTTATGCCGGACTGCGGGAACAGGAACGCGCGGGCATTCAAAAACAAAGCCTGGAAGGGCGGACGCCGGCGGAGCAGGTGCGGGAGATTGAAAAAGCGGTCGACAGCCTGATGACGGATCAGCAGTCCTGCTGGCTGGAACTGCGAGATGAGCTACGGGACGAGAGTATCGAAGTCCTGACCATTGCAGAACTCAAACGTCCGGACTTGTCCTGGCTGAAAGAACGTTTCGAAACCCAGATCTTTCCGATTCTGACCCCGCAAGCCGTGGATCCGGCCCACCCGTTTCCATTCATCCCGAATCTCGGTTTCGCGGTCGCCTTCCAGTTGACCCCGATAGAGGGCGGCGGCGAGCCAATGGTCGGTCTCGTGCCGATGCCAGCTTTCTCTTCCCGGTTCATTCGATTGCCTGACAAGAAATCTGGCGTGCTGAGATATGTCCGGCTGGAAAGCGCGATCGCGCATTTCCAGAGCATGCTGTTTCCCGGATTTGAGTCGCAAGGGCATTGCGTGTTTCGCATCGTCCGCGACAGCGATATCGAGATTGAGGAAGAAGCCGAGGATCTGATCGCAGAGTTCGAGATCCTGCTGAAACAAAGGCGGCGGGGACGTATAGTTCGGATCCACCTGGACTCAGATGGTCCAGAACCGTTGCGAGACTTCATCGCCCAGGAAATTGGTGCGGAGCGGCGCGATATTGCTCTGCTGGATGGCATGCTGGGCATGAAAGACTTGTCCGGTCTGATTGCACGCGATCGACCAGAACTTCTGTTCAAGCCGTTCGAGGCGCGGTTCCCGGAGCGCATTCGCGAAATGGGCGGGGATTGTTTCGAGGCGATCCGTGTCAAGGACATCCTGGTGCACCATCCTTATGAATCCTTCGATGTCGTGGTGCAGTTCATCCGCCAGGCGGCGCGCGATCCAAATGTGATTGCCATTAAGCAAACACTGTATCGGACGACGTTGAACTCGCCGGTCGTGGCGGCCCTGATTGAAGCCGCGGAAGAGGGCAAGAATGTTACGGCGCTGGTCGAAATCAAGGCGCGGTTCGACGAAGAGACCAATTTGCGCCTGGCGAGAGATCTGGAACGCGCAGGCGTGCAGGTCGTCTACGGCTTCATCGATTATAAGACGCATGCGAAAGTCTCGCTGGTCATTCGGCGGGAAGCAGATGGACTACGCTCCTATACCCACTTTGGGACCGGCAATTATCACCCCCTGACGGCGAAGATTTATACCGACCTGGCCTTGTTCACCGCAGATCCAGCCATGGGGCGAGATGCCGGCCGCCTGTTCAATTACATTACCGCCTATAAGGAACCGCCGGAGCAAGGTCCGAAGCTCGACAAGATCATCATGTCGCCCTTCGCAATGGAAGATTTCCTGATCGCCCAGATCAAGAAAGAAGAGCGGGCAGCTAAGGCGGGCAAACCCAGCGGTATCTGGGCGAAGATGAACTCTCTTGTCGATCAGGATGTGATTGACGCGCTCTATAAAGCGAGCCGGGCCGGTGTACCGATCCGCCTGGTGGTGCGGGGGATTTGCTGTCTGCGGCCGGGCGTTCCAGGTCTGTCAGAAACGATTCAGGTCAAAAGTCTCGTCGGACGGTTCCTGGAGCATTCGCGGATCGTCTGTTTTGCCAATGGTGAAACGCTGCCTTCTTCAACGGCCAAGGTCTTCATGTCATCTGCCGATTGGATGGATCGCAATTTGAAGCGTCGAGTTGAAGCTTTAGTGCCAATCGAAGTCCCTACAGTGCACCGGCAGGTCCTGAACCAGATCATGGTCGCCAACCTCAACGATGATGAACAGAGCTGGGAAATGAACCCCGATGGCTCCTACACGCGTGTGCAACCCGCCGAGTCTGAAGCCGGGTTCAGTGCCCACCATTATTTCATGGACAATCCAAGCCTTTCCGGGCGGGGCAGCGCACTGGTGATCAGCGAACCGCCGCGTCTGGCGCCGCGCAAGCGCGAACGGAAGTCTAAATGAAGCCGGTCGAGAAAATCGCCGTCATCGATATAGGATCGAACTCCTGTCGCATGGTGATTTATGAGCAGTCAGGCGCAGCTTTGATTCCATACTTCAACGAAAAGACAATGGCCGGGCTCGGCCGTGATTTATCGCAAACCGGTCGCCTATCACCATCCGGACAAGAATTGGCGCTGAAGACCTTTCACCGGTTCCGCGCGATCACCGCCAGCTTGGGCATTCGCGACATCCGGGCCGTTGCGACGGCGGCGGTACGCGAAGCAGATGATGGTCCGGATTTCAAAGCTCGCGCGGAGCGAATTCTTGGGGTCCCGATCAAGATTCTCTCTGGCGCCGATGAGGGTCGGATGTCGGCCCTGGGTGTGGCTGCCGGATTTGTGAAGCCCAGTGGATTGATTGCGGATCTCGGGGGCACCAGTATGGAGATCCGCCCAGTCCAGGGTAAAGCCAAAGGCGAATCCTTCCTGCTCGGTCCCTTGGCACGCGCCGGAGATGAGGAACTGTCCTTCAGTAAGAGACTGAAACTCATCAATAAGACCTTGTCCAAAAGCCAATTCAAAGTGGACGCGAAAAAGGGACAACTCTTCGCCGTTGGAGGCGCGTGGCGGAATGTTGCGGCCGTCCACA
>JBCCCT010000173.1:0-7368 GCA_039033355.1 Pseudomonadota bacterium
CTCGAAACCCATATTCAGAGTGTCCAGAAAGGGCTCTCATCCATCCAGAAACAGGTGAATAAGGAAGTCGCCAAAGCCCGCGATGCCCGCATGGCACGCGAGCAGCAAAGCGATGCCCGGTCCGCCTGAAAGGAAGAAGACTCGGAGGTAAACGATGCCCCGTCCTAGAGAAAGAGGCCCCTGGTTCTGGCGCAGCGCCATTGGCGTGATGTTGATCTGTGTGATCGGATTATTTTCCGTCGCCGCCTTCAATGCAGCGCCGGCGCTTGATCCCGAGAATGAGTGTCGGATGGATCGAAACGATCCGGCCCATACGATCTTGCTGATCGATCAGTCGGATCCGTTTTCTGACAATGATCTCGCCTGGGTCGATGAGCTGATTGACGCAGAAGCGCGCACCTTACCCCGGTTCGGGCGGTTGACGGTTGTGTTGCCAAACAGTGCCCAGCCTTTCGATCCAAAGACACTCTATGCGCATTGCTCACCGGGCAGCGTCGATGACGCCAATCCGATCTTGCAGAACCCGCGCATGATTGATGACACCTGGCGGGAGCATTTCTATAAGCCGCTCTCCACTACGGTTGGAGAGACGCTGAAGACGACGAGCCAGCCGAGCTCACCGTTATTCGAAGCGCTCTACGCCGTTGGGGATCGCGCGGACTTCCAGGCCAATCGCAAGAATCGGCGCCTCGTCATTGTCTCGGACCTGATGCAGCATTCGGACGGCTTTTCCTTCTATCGCAATGGCGCCGATCTCGCCGCCTATGGCGATACGTCGATTGCCAGCCAGCTGCCCAATCTGGACGGTGTCGACGTTGTCGCACGGATTGTGCCGCGTCAGGAATATGACCTGCCGATCAGTGAGCTGAAAGCCTTCTGGCGGAGCTATTTCGACAAGACCGGCGCGGTGTTCGGCTCGACCAATTAAAGGCGACTGATCGCCGCCACCGGCGCGTCGAGCAGGAACAGAACCCCAAACCGCTGGACCTGTCCGGTGACGGAAACCGGATCGGCCACGTATGGCAACAGATCCTTATTGTGCCCGAAGCCACCGGAGGTCATGATCATCAGGGCCGCTTGGTCTTTACGATCTTTGACATAGAAGGCCGGCGGAATGCCGCCCCGAATGCACAGACTGGCGCAAGATTTATGGACTTTGCCTTCGGATGGGCGCATCGCGCCGAACCAGCATTTGCTGTCCAGGATTTCGCCATTCAGCGTCGCCTCAAACAGAGGTTCTGGTGTCGGAAAAGCGAGATCGCCAATCGCGCCGCCTGTATCTTCACGGATCCAGTCGAGGCCATCAATCACGGCGATCATCGTATGCGGACCGCGTTGGATGAGCGAGCCTTGTACCACAACCGGTTTGCCTGCGAGCGCGCCAATCTTGGCGCTGACTCCGCATTTGCCCTGACAGCCCAGAAGCGCGGTGCGCGGCGTTCCATCCAGGTCGAGTGTGCGGAGCATGCCATAAGGTTCCGCCGTCGCGATGCCGCGCCATTCGCGCACATCGCCCATGGCCCATTCGCCGGGCCCCACTGGACGTTGCAGCGCTGCGACGCCGCCGGCAATCGCGGCCGTCCCGGCCATCAGGCCAAGGCCGGCGCCAAGGAAGAACCGGCGGTCGGGTTTCGGCGTCTCGGCCCAGCCAATGAAGAAATCATCCTTGCTCATGAGTCAGCTCCGATATGGCTTGGCGCTTGCGGGGTGCCGGGCGGATTGGGTTCAGGGTTCACATAGACGACGCCCTCAACAATCCGGGTCGCATAAGTGGCGATCTTCTCGGTAAAAGGCGGCGGCGATTGGCCGTCTTCCATGCGGTATTGGAACCCATGCCAGGGGCAGGTGATACAGCCATCGACAATCTTGGCTTCGCCAAGCGGGCCGCCCTGGTGGCGACAAACATTGGAGACGGCTGAAACCTGGCTGCCATCGCGAAACACGGCAATGGCTTCGCCGTCGGCAGGGCGGACAATCTTGGCGCGGGCATCTTCCATGTCCGCGACAGCGGCGACTTTCAGCCAGCCATCTGTTTCAGCTCGGTCACGTTTGCCCAGGCTGGCAAGGCCTGTGCCGAGGTGAAGTGCCGTCACCAGGCTCGCCCCGGCGGCGAGCAGCGCGACATAGACCGGGCTCTTCTCGAACTGAATGGCGCCGAGTGCGACATGCGCGATGAGCAAGGCATAGGCGATATAGACCCCCATATGCAGCGCCTTCCAGGTGCCCGGGCCGAGATTGGCGTTCCAGAAATCATGGCTGGTTGCCGCCATCAGGAACATGATGATCAGGGCCACAAAGCCGAGCACCTCAAACGGGAAACCCGCCAGGCTGTCATAGCGCGGATTGGAGATGAAGACCGAGACCAGCGGATTGGTTTCGGAAAAGCCATGATACCACATGATGACCAAAGCGGCGTGAACCAGGGCAATCAGAAACGTCGTCACGCCGAGATGTCGGCGATTATAGAGAAAGGGTTTGAATCGATCGGTCAGGCGCGCCAGCGGTCCGATGCACAGAATGAATGTGAGCAGCAGGAAAGCCAGTGTGCCAGTCGCGCGGATCACCGCCTGTACTGGTTGAATGCTCTCACCAAGCGGCTGGAAGACCTCGCTGAGGACAATGAACAGAACCAGATAGAGCGCGATGCCGATCAGCATCCAGCGATCGAAGCGCTTCTTGAACGGCGTCCATTGAACAGCTTTGTAATCGTGAGACATCAACGCGCCTCCTGTGTGAGGCTGTCCGGCAGGCTGTCATTCATTGGTGCATCGGGCCGGTTGAGAACGGCCAGGATGATGATGGCAAACATGGCCGGGCCGAGCAGGAGCCAAATGAGAAAATGGTTTCGTCGATGCGCGCGTTTCATGAGACAGGCGGCTCCTTCTGCACGAACAATTTGGTCAGCATGATCGGCCAAAGCCCCATGACACCCGGCAGGATCAGCAAGCGGACCCTGAGGGGCAGACCTTTGCCTTTCGCGGCCGGATCAATCCGACCGGCGCCGCCAAACATATAGATCAGCCCGACCAGCAGTCCGATCAGGACATAGATTCCCAGGACGAGGACGAGAAGCTCAGCCGCCGCTTCACTCATCGACCAACTCCCGCATAGGCGACGCCAGACAGGTCAGCCATGTCGCGGCTGAACGTGGTCAGGTCATCGGGATTGAAATCGCTGAGGCTGTGATGCCCGCAAGCCCGGGCCATCACTTTCATCAAATCAGTCGAGGCTTCGAAGAAATTCTTCAGGCGATGAGCGGATTTCTCTATTACCAGACGAGAGACCAGATGCGGCTTCTGCGTCGCAATGCCGACCGGGCAATTATTGGTGTGACAGGCGCGCATGGCGATACAGCCAATGGCTTGCATGGCGGCATTTGACACGGCAATCGCATCGGCCCCGAGCGCCATGGCTTTGACGAAATCCCCGGGTTTGCGCAGGCCGCCCGTAATGATCAGCGAGACATCGCTGCGTCCCGACGCATCCAGATGTTTGCGCGCGCGGGCCAGAGCCGGAATGGTCGGCACGGAGATATTGTCGCGGAAAATGATCGGCGCTGCGCCGGTGCCGCCGCCGCGGCCATCAAGAATGATGTAATCGACGCCGACCAGCAGCGCGGCATCAATGTCTTTCTCGATATGTTGGGCGGAGAGCTTATAGCCAATCGGAATGCCGCCGGTGCGATCGCGGACTTCGTCGGCAAAATCCTTGACTTGCAGACAGTCGGTCCAGTCCGGGAAGCGGGGCGGGGAAATGGCGGCCTCGCCTTCTTTCAGGCCGCGCACTTCAGCAATCTTGCCTTTGACTTTGTTGCCCGGCAGGTGGCCACCTGTGCCCGTCTTGGCGCCTTGGCCGCCTTTGAAGTGGAAGGCCTGGACCTTGTCGAGCTTGTCCCAGGAAAACCCGAACCGGCCCGAGGCGAGTTCATAGAAATAGCGTGAGCAGGCTTCTTGCTCTTCCGGCAACATGCCGCCTTCGCCGGAACAGATGCCTGTGCCCGCCAGCTCCGCGCCGCGGGCGAGAGAGACCTTGGCCGGCTCCGACAGCGCACCGAAACTCATGTCCGAAACAAAGAGCGGGATGTCCAGTTCGAGGGGTTTTTGCGCATTGGGTCCGATCACGACTTTCGTGTCGACCGGTTCGTCATCAAGCAGCGGCATCTTGTGCAGCTGCGCCGTGATCATCTGAATGTCGTCCCATTTGGGCAAGTCATCGCGCGGCACGCCCATCGAGTCTGTGATGCCATGATGACCAACCTTGCTGAGGCCATCGCGGGCATATTGCTGGATCAGACTATTGGTCGGCTCTGGATGCGGTGCGTGGCTCGGATCCTGATACAGGCCGAGATAGTCGTCGCGCTGATAAGGCTGCGGATTGGCATGGCCCCAGGCATTGATCTCGTCAGCATCAACCAGCACATCGCCATTTTCGATCCAGGCCTGAAATTTCGGCAGGGCTTCGGAATTCTCATATTCAGAGACGCCGCTATCGAGCCGGTAATCCCAATTGTGGACGCCGCAAATCAGGTTGTCATTGGCATCAACATGTCCGTCCGACATCAGCGCGCCGCGGTGCAAGCAGCGCCCGTAAAAGACAGAAACCGTCTCATCAAACCGCACGACGACCAGGTCGACTTCGCCGACAATCGCATATTCGGGCTGGCGGTCAGACAGATCATCCCATTTGGCAATGGCGATTTTGTTCATGTGAGTATTCCCCTCTCAATCGTTTCCGGCCCTCTATCGAGTGAGAGCCTGACACGCCAATCACAACCGCCCAAAAAATTGTGATCGACGTTTTATATGCCTAACATAGATAATTCCGATAAGTCCGCCAAAAGCAAGCGAGGGGTATGCAAATGTCTGAGAACACAACCACGTTGATCTGGCACAAGGTCGCCGAATCGAATGAAGTGGCCGAAGGACGGGTGAAATCTGCAACGGCGGGCACCCAATCGGTCGCTCTGGTTCACTTCAAAGGCCAGTATGCGGCGATGGACAATAAGTGTCCGCACCAGGGCGGACCGCTGGGCGAAGGCTCGATTGAAGACGGTATAGACGGTCAATGCTGGCTGCGCTGCCCCTGGCATGGCTGGGACTTTGATCCGCTGACCGGCAAACCGCCGGGTGGTCATGAAGACACTGGCCAGGAGATGTTTGATGTCGATCTCCGCGATGATGGCGTCTATGTCGGCGTTCCAGCGCTCCCCCCACGCCAACGGACGATTGCGGACGTGATGGCCGAGACCATGACCAATTGGGGCGTGACCAGCGTGTTTGGCATGGTCGGCCACTCCAATCTCGGCCTGGCAGATGCGCTGCGGGTGCAGGAAGCGGAAGGTAAACTCTCTTATTATGGCATCCGTCACGAAGGCGCCGCCGCTTTTGCCTGTTCCGGCTATGGCAAACTGACCGGACATCCAGCCGCGGCTCTGACCATCGCTGGGCCTGGCGCGACCAATCTCCTGACGGGGCTCTGGGACGCGAAAGTGGATGGCGCGCCGGCGCTCGCGCTTACCGGGCAAGTCCAGGACCAGGTGGTTGGCGTGCATGCCTTCCAGGACATTGACCTGGAAGCCGCGTTCGAAGCCGTCGCGGAGTTTTCAGAGACGGTCCATCTGACTTCGGATCATGCGCTCCTGATGACGCAAGCGATCAAGACCTCGATCTTGCAGCGCGGCGTCGGGCATCTGGTCTTCCCGGACAATGTTCAACCGAAGCCCGCCGCCGAAGGCGCGAAAGCCTACAGCCCCGCGGGACGGATGGCGGACCTGGCTGTGGCGCCGCCGCCATCGGCGGTTGACCAGGCCATGGCCCTGTTGAAGAGCGCCAAGCGACCGATGATTATTGTTGGCTATGGCGCGCTCGCAGGCATGCCTCAGGTGACAGCCTTGGCCGAACAGCTCGGCGCGCCGATTGCGACCACGTTTAAAGCTAAGGGCCAGATCGGGGATGACCACGCGCTGGCAGCCGGCGTCATGGGCCGCTCAGGCACACCGATTGCCAGCTGGTTCATGAATGAAGCGGACCTGCTCCTGGTCTTTGGCGCCAGCTTCTCTGACCATACCGGGATTTATGAAGGTGCTCCGACCATTCAGGTCGACACCGATCCGATGCGTCTGGCCAAGCGCCATCCCGTGACCGTGCCGGTAATGGGTGATGTCGGTGTGACGGCTGAACTGTTCCACGCCGCGCTCAAAGCGGGCGGTGCTGCCGCCATGGATGTGCGCGGCGAAGTGGCAGAGCGGTGGAAACTCTGGCGCGCCGAAAAAGACAGCCGGGTCGCCGAAGACCGCGGCAAAGGCGTCTCTGCCGCGGCTTTGTTCGAGGCCCTGACCCGCGCCGCCCCTGCGGATGCGATCCTGCCTGTCGATGTTGGCAATAACACTTACTCCTTCGGACGTTATTTTGAGCCAACGGGGCAGCAACGGGTTTTGATGTCGGGCTACCTCGGCTCGATTGGGTTCTCTTTCCCGGCGGCCATGGGCGCCTGGGCGGCGACGCAAGAAGAGGGGCCGTACAAAGGCCGAAAAGTCATCTCCGTCTCTGGCGATGGCGGGTTTGGTCAATACGCGATGGAATTCACCACGGCGGTCAAATACGGCATGAACATCACCCATGTCCTGATGAACAATTCCGAGCTCGGCAAAATTTCCAAGGAACAGAAGGCGGCCGAATTCGAAGTCTGGCAGACCAGTCTGGTCAATCCGAGCTTTGCCGGCTTTGCCCGCTCCTGCGGCGGCATGGGCGAGCAGGTGAAGACCCGTGATCAACTGGATGAGGCCCTGGCCAAGGCGATTGCCCATGACGGCCCGTCTCTGGTCGAAGTGTTCACCGACGCGGAATTGCTGTGATGGCCAGCGAAGAGAAAGCCCATATGATGGATGGCATGACTGGCGGCACGTCGCTGGAACATCTGCCCTTCGGACTGGACGAACCGGTCGCGCATGCGCTGGAAGGCCTGGCCATTTGTATCGACCTGATCGGCGTGGCGCTGATCCTGTTTGGCTTTTTTGTCTCGCTCTTCCGCCTTCTGGCCGGGCTGCGGCATGGCATTGGTCTGACCAGGAATCTGAGCAATCTGAGCGCGGCGCGGACCATTCTGGGCACATATATTCTGACAGGCCTCGAATTCATGATCGCGTCAGACATCATCCATACCGTGATTTCGCGCGAGCTGACGGACCTGATCTTTGTTGGCCTTCTGGTTCTCATCCGGACCGCGATATCCTTCTTCCTTGGACGGGAGATTCTGGAACTCCAGCACGAACAGGATAAGCAACACGCCTAGGCGCTAGTGATGGAAAGTCGCGCTCTTGATCAGGGCATAGACGGCGCGGCCGGGCGCCAGGTCTAGATCGCTGACCGC
>JBCCCT010000174.1:0-7216 GCA_039033355.1 Pseudomonadota bacterium
AATCCGTCTGGCAAGATCCTGCGCAAGGATTTGCGTGAACCCTATTGGGAAGGTCTCGAGCGCCGGGTTGGAGGCTGAACCATGTCGGATGAGGCGCATGGCGTGCATGATTTTGTCTATGACCCGCGCAACGCTGACATCATGGTCTCGATCAATGGCGACCTGAAGCATCGTGATGAGGCGACGGTCTCGGTGTTCGAGAGCGGCTATCTGCTCGGCGATGGCGTCTGGGAAGGCTTGCGGGTCCATGCGGGCGGCGTTGCTTTCCTGCCTGAACATTTGAAGCGTCTTTATGCCGGCGCCAAGACCATCGATATGGAGATTGGCCTGTCGCCCGAGGCCCTTAGCCAGCAATTATTTGACTGCCTTAAGGTGCAGGACATGCGCGACGGGGTCCACATTCGCCTGATGGTGACGCGCGGCATCAAGAAGACCCCGTATCAGGGCCCGCGCTTCACAATCACGCCGCCAACCATTGTCATTATTCCGGAATACAAATCGCCGGTTCCCGACATTCGTGCGCGCGGCGTCTCGCTGTTCACGGCCCATGTCCGGCGAACAGGACCGGCCGAGCAGGATCAGAAACTCAACTCGCATTCCAAGCTCAATTGCATTCTCGCTTGCATCCAGGCCGACAAGGCCGGAGCGGACGAGGCCCTGATGCTCGACCCGGACGGTTTTGTTGCGACCTGTAACTCAACGCATTTCTTCATCGTTCGCGATGGCGAAGTCTGGACCAGTCCGCCGGACTATTGTCTTGGTGGCATCACGCGCGGCAATATCATTCGCGTTTGTCAGGAGAATGGTATTCCGGTGCGCGAGAAACGCTTCTCCCTGTTCGACGTCTATTCCGCTGACGAGGCTTTCATCACCGGCACATTCGCAGGCACGACACCGGTGCGGGAAGTGGATGGCCGCGTCCTGGCGCAGTTGGACGGCCCGATGACACAGCGCCTGTCGGCCCTGTACAAGGATCTCGTCAATGCCAACCTGACGCCGATCGGATGAGCACGTCCCCCTTGCGCATCGCCATGTGGTCGGGTCCCCGCAATATGTCGACCACCATGATGCGCAGCTTTGGCGCGCGTCCGGATACGGTCTGCGTGGATGAACCTTTCTATGCGGCCTATTTGAAGCGGACAGGCTTGCGTCATCCCATGTCCGATGAGATTTTCGCCAGTCAAAGCACTGATCCCGACTCTGTCGCGCGCGACATGTCCGGCAGTCCGGATCCGGCTGCGCGCGTCTTCTATCAGAAACATATGACCCATCACATGGTGCCGGGCATTTCACGCGACTGGATGGCAGCGTGTCGCAATGTGTTCCTGATCCGTCATCCGGCGCGGGTGATTGTGTCCTATGCCCGCAAGATGCCGGATGTCAGCCTGGAAGCAATCGGCTTTCCGCAGCAGCTCGAGCTGTTTGAGCGCGCGCATCAACTCGAAGGACAGGCGCCGCTTGTGGTCGATAGTGATGATATCCTGCGGGACCCCGAGACTGTCCTACGTGCGCTTTGCCATGCCCTTGATCTCGATTGGGCACCGCAAATGCTGGCCTGGCCAGTCGGACGCAAAGCTGAAGACGGCGCCTGGTCCCCCCATTGGTATGACGCGGTCTGGCAGTCCACCGGATTCGGAGCTCCAGCCGGTGCGCTTCCTGAGGTTCCAGGTGAATTGACGGGACTCTACCAGGACGCTCTGGAGATTTACCGGCGCCTTTCAGCGCAAGGTACGTGTCTGGTTTGACTGGCTCAAGCCGCGGCGTGCAAGGACTGTGTATGCTCGACCATTTTTTCCGAAAGGATGGGGCGACTGAGCAGATATCCCTGACCCGTGAAGCAATTGATGCTTTTCAACAGCTCTAACTGTTCCATGGTCTCGACCCCCTCAGCGATCAGATCGACGCCCATCTTGATGGCGAGATCAGCAATCGACTGCATCACCAGAACGCTTGAGCCGTCTGTCGCTTTCAACAAGAAGGATCGGTCAAACTTGATTTTCTGCACTGGGAATTCAACCAAGTAGGACAAGGATGAGTATCCAACGCCAAAATCGTCGAGGACGATCCGAATGCCAGCTTCCCGAAGGGCTTCGACCGTGCGTTTTGACCGCTCCCAATCCTGAATCAGCGAAGTCTCGGTGATCTCGACTTCGACTTGTGAGGCTTCTAATCCGCTCAGCTCGGCCTGCCGAATGACGAATGCCGCAAACTCATTCGAGTTAAGCGAACGGGCAGACGCATTGACCGAAACGCGTTGATGTTTTCCGAGCCAGACCCCGGCGCTCAGCAAGGCCTTGGAGATAATCAGGCGATCCAGCACTTTCACGAGCGAGGTCTCTTCGGCAATTTCGATGAACTCACCTGGCGAGACACTGCCAAGCACGGGATCTTTCCAGCGCGCAAGGGCTTCATAAGCGATAATGGCGCCGGACCTTAAGTCGACTTGCGGTTGGAAGGCGACATTGATTGATTTGTAATCGATCGCTGTTTTCAAGGCCTGTTCGACTTCAAACTTCCGGTTGGCGCGGCTGTCCAACATCTTGTCGAAAATGATATAAGTCGAGCCGCTATTTTCCTTGGCGACAAAGGCCGCCATGTCCGCTTGCTGGTAAAGGCTTTGCACGGACTTTGCCGAACCATCCGACACGGCGATGCCGATGGACACATCAAACTCGATTTTGACGCTTCTGGCTTCAATCGGTTGTTTGGTCAGGGTTGTGACCTTTTTGGCCAGCACTTCAAGGTCTGCTAGCGACGCGTCATTATTGCAGATGATTGCGAATTCATCGCCGCCGAGACGATAGACTTTGCAGCCCTCGCCGATCACCATTTTGATGCGCCGGGCGAACACGGACAAGACCTTGTCGCCCACATCATGGCCATGCGTATCATTGATCTGCTTGAAGCCGTCGAGATCCAGAATGAACAAGGCCGGATGGACGCCGCTACCATATTTTGTGCTCAATCGATCAATCTCGAGCTGGAAGGCGCGCCGGTTCCAAAGCTTGGTCAGCGGGTCAGTCAGAGCCATGGTCCGGATTCGGGCATTATCCCGATTAAGGGCGTTGCTTTCATTTTGCGCCAGGCTGGTGAAATAGAAGACCAGTACGCCGCATATCATCGTGCCGGTACTCGCATATGCGATCAGGGTCAGACCTGTATAGGAGACGATGTCGTGGCGCGCGATGCCTGAGACGATGACGCCATAATAAACGAGCAAAACCAGCAAGGTTCCAATCGCACTCGCGGTGGCCCCGGCTGTGAAGCCCATGATCAGCGGGATCAGCATCAAAACGATGAGCGAGACATTGTCCGTTTCGCCCAGCAGGAGCGGTCCAAAACTCATCAAGGCGACCAGGTAAACGCCATAAATGAGACCGAGCGAACGGGTTGCATTGATCAGGCGCATCGCGGCCAGAAGCGCCCCCGAGACAATCAGGGAAAGCGCGAACAGAAGGCTCTGCAGCGGAACGCCCAACAGGTCACCAGGAGTGGAAACCATGATTGGCAAGAGCGGCGTCAGCGTCACGCAAATCAGAAACAGGAGGCGCGCTTTACGTTGTCGGGCTTCCGGCCAGGATGTCTGTATGCCGGCAAGTTGATCTATGAATTTTATCGCTTCCTGGCTGGGCTTGGCGCGCGACTGGCGGTCGACTTTGGCGCGAGGGAGGGTGTTCGTATCCATGCTTAGTGTCCCTCTCAAAAGACCAGCGAGACGTTGCTGAAATTGTCGCTGATCGTGGCGAACGCAAACGCGAGAATGGCGGCATTCTCAGCGTCAAAGAAGTAAGTTGGGCGGGTTGCACAATCGCGCAACAGGTCTTTCGTATCCTTATCGTCGAGTTCGAACGCGATCGTGTAGATCTCGATATCTTGCGCTTTGATCGCTTTGCAAACACTGCGCGTGATCCGGTCGGCTTTCTTGCGGTTTTCGGCTGAATGCGCTCCGTCAGCTGCCGGTGAACGTGTATTGGCGCCATCAGACATCAATACCAGGGCCTTCCGGCCATGGCGCGATAACGGATCGGCGTAAGGCTGCGCTTCGGAAAACGGCTCTGACTTGGACAGGGTCCGCAGACCCCAGATCAGTCCGGTGGCAAGATATGTGTCCTGATCAGCTTTCAGAGCGCTGACGGTTGCTTTCAATTCGGCTCGATCATTGGTCAATGCCTGGATCGGGGTCGGACAAGTATGCGACTCATCGCTCGCGTGGCCCATGATCGGATGCGTCGCATAGTGCGAATCTCGGATATTGTATGGGCTCTTGCGCGATCTGACACAGCCCTGCCATGTTTCACTTCGTGTCGACGTTTCGCAGGTTTCCGGCGCCCGTTTCAGGTCGCCCGGGAGGCAATTCCACCTCAGGCATGTTCGGTTTTCACCATCTCTGGAACACGCAAACCGTTCCCGAACGCAATGGGTTTCATACCAGCTGTCGGGGATTGAACAGTGTCTCACTGTTGTCGTCAGTTCCGGCTCAATGCTCAACCAGGGTTCGTCTCGCTTGTCGGTGCCCACATTCACATAAGTCGCAAAAGGGACGATCGACATTTTCAGGGCGTCACGCTCTGCTGTGACCAAAGAGTCAATCATATCCTCAGCCGCGCTCTGGACGGCCTTCAGGCGGGCGCCGCGCATGGAGTATGATGTGTCGAGAACCAGAGCAATCTCAGCAGAGACCGGATGTCCAAACTCGGCCTTGGCGTGCGATTCAACCGGCAATGCGGTCTTGCCAGCGACGCGCATGATGAGGGTCGGCATCTCACCGCTGACCCGCATGTTTAAGACGTGCCCATCGCGTTCGACTTTGATGTGCTCCATATCAAGCGGAGAATTGGACTCAAGGGCTTCGTCAAAGAAGGCTTGCGCGGCACGCTCCAGATCTTCATCGCTTGCGTCATTGCTCAAGGCGAAGCGCGCCGTCGATATGGTCGCGACCTCGACTGTGTTCTTGAGCTTCTTCTGATAGTCCAGTTGTCGGTTCAGATCGACGACGGAGCCGAGAATGGCCACCAGCGGCAATATGCATAGCGCAAAAATCACCGCGGCATTGCCGCGAGTGTTTTTGAAGATCGATCGAGTCAACTTACGCAGTACCATGCAACCATGCCGGGATTTTCGAGATTTCACCATTAACTGAAATTAACTGAGGATTTCTCAGTCCAGATCGTCAATTTTGATCGAATTTGATGCTTCTGGATTAGGTTTCCGACGCATGACCGATCCGGACACCTTGGACAAACAGATCAAAAAAGGTGTTTGATCAGTGGCTGGATCTCTCCCGCGATTTCAGACACGGATTTATCGTCCGTTTCGAGCATCAGCGTAGCGACGCGGGAGTTCTGCATCTGTGCAGAAAGCTCCAGCGCCCTGCGTTCATGCCATTCCCGACCGGCGCCTGCTTCGCGTTGCCGGACGCGATCCAGTAAAGTTTCGTCGGAGGCATTCAACTGGACGATTGTGCTGCTTGTCGCACCCACGGCATGTTCAATCCGCCGAGCGCCTTCTGGAGTTTCGATCACGCGGGCAATGATTAAGGTTTTGACCCCGAGCGCCCTGGCATTGGCCCAGAGGTCCTGGAGATTTTTCAGAGCTATTCGTTCGCCGTATTTGTCGTCTGGGGGACGTGGATAGGTTTTCGACAATCCATCCAGGTCAATAAAAGTGTGTTCAACCTTATCTCGTACTAGCAATCCACTCAACTCTTCAGCCACCGAGGTCTTTCCCACGCCGACCGGGCCGCTAATGATGATCAAAGTCAGGTCACGTGCATCCATGTCAGCGATCATAGTGTCGAATGCGCATGCGTGAAGTTTGAATGTACCAGGAGCCGTACAGAGTGAACCACGTCATGGTTTGTTGTTGAAAACCAATTCAACCCAATCAAACTACTGGTCATGTCGCCGCCCCTATTGGTAAGACGCATCATGACAAACCGGGAGACACCGATGAAAATGCTATCCATATTCATACTGTTGGCGCTGACCGCCTGCAGTCCTGTCGGGTCTTCCTCAAACACCGAGGCTGAGCCAGTTGCGGTGCATGAAATCTACCTCGTGCGGCATGCAGAAAAGCAGCTGGGCAATGATCCATTACTGACCCCGGCGGGACAGACGCGCGCTGAAACTCTGGCCGAGATCTTGTCAGACAAAGGGCTGACGCAAATTCACTCGACCGATTACAAGCGCACGCTGGCAACCGCAGCCCCGATCGCAGCCCGGACGGGGCTTGAGATTGAATTGTATGATGCGAGTGATCTGGCCGCTTTTGCTGACACTTTGCGGGCGACCGAAGGGGTGCATCTGGTTGTGGGTCACTCCAACACGACGCCACCCCTCGTGCAGGCCCTGGGCGGTGACCCGGGCAGCGATATCGACGAGGCTTCCGAATATGATCGCCTCTACGTCGTGACGATCCGACCTGATACCGTCTCCAGCCGCATTGATCGCTATGGGGTACGATACGAGAGAGAAGAAAGTGGCGCCACGAGCCAGTAGGATCATGTGGATGCCGCAAATCCGTTCTTATTTGAGGAGACTCCATTGAACCGTTCAATAGACATTGAACGCTTTACGGAGTCCGACCGGAATGGCGTTATCGCCCTCTGGAGCATCGTGTTCCCGGAGGAACCTGTCCACAATGCACCGTCGGACATGATCTCAAGAAAACAGGGGGTTCAGCCCGACTTGTTTTTTGTTGCCCGGCAGCACGGCCAGGTGGTCGGGACGGTGATGGCTGGATATGATGGGGTTCGCGGTTGGGTTCACAAATTGGCTGTTCATCCGGATCTCAGGCGGCAGGGATTGGCCTCCAAGCTCATGCAGCGGGCTGAAACGGCGTTAAAGGCTTCCGGCTGTCCTAAACTCAACCTGCAAGTGCGGGCGACGAATGCGGGCGTGGTCAAATTCTATGAATCGCTGGGCTATGCCGTGGAAGAGCGCGTCAGTCTCGGCAAACCGCTCGACTGACCGCCGCTGAGGCGCACAGGACCGAAAACGCCGTCTCGGGTACTCGTATCCCGTCGACCTAGAGACTAGGTGGGCACCGGTTAGATAGGACCACGGTCCAGTCCAGAGCCAGTTCCCTGACGGAACTTAAGGTCGGCGGATAGCTGACCGTCCTCGAACGCTCCAGCCTCTGTGCTGATGCCATATAGGCACGTTCAGGCCTGAGCGCCACCTTCGCCGAGCTGTCGCAAATAGGCCCAGGTGAACAA
>JBCCCT010000175.1:0-7185 GCA_039033355.1 Pseudomonadota bacterium
CCGTCCGTTCCCGTTCAACCAGGGCTGTGTGCCATATCAAGTTGAGGGGCTGGGTTATGCGCGCGACGCAAACGGAAATCCAATCCAGATTCGCCCCGGCTTGGGCACGGTCGACACGTCAGGCACGCTTGGCGGCGTCCTCGCCGCAAGCCTTGGTTTGTACTCAGCCTTCGGAACGGACAGTAATGCCGGGGCAACGACGTCCAGCAATTTGCGCGAATTCGAAACCAATCTGGTGCCAACCTTCGAAGCGGAGTCAAACACCGTTCAGGCTCAAATTCAGTATGAGTTTGACAATGACCTGACCTTCACATTCCTGGCCAGCCATAATGATAATTTCCGGCTATTCACCGATGACTATAATAAGGGCATCGGCACTGTGCCATTCAATATCACGCCACTGACACCTGACCTTGATGGTGACGGCGATGGCGACTTCCCTGGCGGGCCAGCGCTTGGACTGAACATCCCCGTCGACACGCGCCTGCGCGCGCCAGCGGACACATTGCTGGCAACCGATAATTCAAGCTCGGACTTTGAAACCACCTCCCTGGAGGCCCGTTTACAGTCTGATTTTGATGGCGACTTCAACTTTACGCTCGGGGCCTTGAAGCTCGATTCAATTGGCGAAACCAATTATTTCGTCTTCTTCAACACTGCAGAAGCGCTCGGCGCCGCGACCGGTCTGCCCGGCGATCGGACCTACTTCCTGAGCCGCAGCCCGTATAAGCTGGACGCGCTCGGCGTGTTTGGTGAAGCGTATTGGGACGCCACTGACGATCTCACCTGGACCCTGGGCCTTCGCTACACGAATGACCAAAAGCGTCAGGAGAATACGCCAAGCCTCTTGCTCGCAGATGCGACTGTGTTCCCCGGAGAGCAGAACGGGTTTGCGCAAGGTGGACCCGCGCAGGAAGCCGAGTTTGAAGAAATCACTGGCCGGTTCGGTTTTGATTATCAAGCTGGCGCATTCGGCCCGACCGACGATACTCTGCTCTATGCCAATATCGCACGGGGCTATAAAGGCGGCGGCATCAATCCACCGCAATCAGCCGGCTTGACCGAAGTCAGCAACACATTCGACCCGGAATTCATTAACGCGTTCGAAGTTGGCTCCAAGAGCACGTTGTTTGGCGGCGCAGGCATCTTGAACCTGGCGGCATTCTATTATGATTATGAGGGGTACCAGATCTCCTCAATCATCAATCGGACCTCCGTCAACCAGAATGTCGACGCCACGGTGCTCGGTTTTGAAGGTGAATTTTATTATCAAATCACCGACAATTTCCGCATCGACTCGACGATTGGATTGCTGAACTCTGAACTGGCAGATCAGGATCCGTTGCTCGACACTTATGACCAGACAGGCGGCGATCCGAACTATGTCGTGGTCAAAGACGCTGCGACAACGCAAAACTGTATTGCGCTTCTCTCTGAAGTGAACGCACTGCTGGCCAGCCCGGCAGCCGCAGCAGCAGGAGGGATTTGTGCAGGCGCCGCGATTCCGTTCGGGGTCACACCTCTGGACGGTATTCCGGTCGACGTGTCAGGCAACAGCCTGCCGCTTGCACCGGAAATCACCTTCTCGCTCGGCGCCGAATATGTCTTCGACGTGAATGAGAGCTGGGACCTGTCGGTTCGCGGTGACTTCTACCATCGCGGCGAAGTGTTCACGCGGATCTACAATCTAGAAGCTGATCGTCTCGACAGCTTCCAGAATGCGAACGCGGCGATCCAGTTGACCAATCAGGACTCCAATCTTGAGGTCGAGCTGTTCGTGAAGAACCTGCTCGAGGAAGATCAGCTGACCAATCAGTATCTGACCGATGCGTCTTCTGGCCTGTTCACCAACGTGTTCCTGCTCGAGCCGCGTCAGTTCGGCTTCCGCGTTGCGAAACGCTGGTAAGTCACACAAGGGGCCCTTGCGATGAGCAGGGGGAGAGAGGAGAAGGGCGATCCATTCGGGTCGCCCTTCTTTCTTTTGCGCCTGAAACCACTATGTTCAGGGCAAATTCCATATCAGGAGATTCGCCGTGCTGCGTTCAAGCCTTTCTGTCCTCGCCCTTGCCACACTGACCGCTTGTGCCGGTCAAGCCGCCGCGCCCGAGCCCGAAGCCGACGGCTCAATTGTTTCTGCGACGGGTCTGAAACTGGTTCCGGTTGCAGAAGGCCTGGAATTTCCCTGGGGCATGGCGGCGCTACCAAATGGCGATCTGTTGGTGACCGAACGCGAAGGACGCCTGCGCCTGATCCAGGGTGGTAGCCTGGTCGAAGCACCTCTGACGGGTCTGCCAGATGATATCCTGGTCGCTGGCCAGGGCGGTCTGCTCGGCATCCTGCTGGACCCGGCTTTCGAGACCAATCGCAAACTCTATCTCAGCTATTCCAAGGACATGGACGGATCGAACACGACCGCCGTCGTGTCCGCCACGCTGGCCGAGGATGCAGCCGGGCTCAGCGATGTGACGGAGATCTTCCTCGGCGAGACGCGCGAAACGACATTTCATTATGGCTCACGCATGGCGTTCCTGCCGGACGGGTCGATGATCGTCACGCTTGGCGATGGCTATCGCTACATGCAGGACGCGCAGGACCCGGCCCTGTTGCACGGCAAGATTGCCCGCATCATGCCGGATGGTTCCCTGCCCTCGGACAATCCCTTCGCCAATGGCGGCGGCAATCCAGCGGTCTGGTCCTATGGCCACCGCAATGTACAGGGCCTGGTCTATCATGCCGGTGCCAATCTGCTGATCGCGCATGAGCATGGCCCGAAAGGCGGCGATGAGCTGAATGTGATTGAGCCTGGCAATAATTATGGCTGGCCGACCATCACCTATGGCATCAATTATGACGGCACCATCATCACCGACGAGACTGAAGCACCAGGCATGGAACAGCCCGATGTGAAATGGGTGCCGTCCATTGCCCCGTCCGGAATGGCAATCGTCGAAACGGCGGGCTTTGAGGACTGGTCGGGTGACCTTCTGATCGGCGCCATGGACGGTCCGAGTGGCCAGAAACTGGTGCGCGTGGATATCAGCGCCGATGGCACCATTGGCGAGACCGAGGACTTGCTGGATGATCTGCAAACCGGCTTTCGCGATGTGATCTCAACCCCGGACGCGATTTATGTCGCCACCAACCTCCTGGACGGGATTGTCTATCGGGTCGAAAAGGCGAGCTAGACGCCGCGCCGCGAGCGCAAGGCCGTGGCGAGTGTGCCATCGTCGAGATGGTCGAGCTCGCCGCCTACCGGCACGCCATGTGCCAGGCGCGTGACTTCCACGCCAAGCCCTTCGAGCCGTTCCGCAACATAATGCGCCGTGGTCTGGCCATCGACCGTGGCATTGAGCGCCAGAATGACCTCTCGCACGCCGCCCTGTTTGACGCGGTCGATCAGCATGCCAATGGTCAGGTCATCCGGCCCAACCCCGTCCAGCGCGCTCATAACGCCGCCCAGGACATGATAACGGCCGCGAAAGGCCGCGGCGCGTTCCAGCGCCCACAGGTCCGGCACATCCTCGACCACACAAATCAGGCCGTCATCGCGGCCCGGCGCCTGACACACCGCGCAGGGCTGGAGCGTGTCATAACTGCCGCAAACCTTGCATTGCTCAATCTTGTCAGCCGCCTCAGCCAGCGCTTCAGCCATGGGGCGCAGCAGGGAGTCCTGCCGTTTCAACAGGAACAGGGCCGCCCGACGGGCCGAGCGCGGCCCCAATCCGGGCAAGCGCGCGATCAGATCGATCATGCGCTGAATTTCAGGACCTGCAGACGATTTGCTCATAGGCGCTAATGTGCGGGACTCGGGGCGGGAAGCAAGTGCGAGGATTCAGCTTTGCAGATTCCAGAATTAGGGTTATTACCCTAGAAACAGAAATTCGGAGGAAACAATGGCAGATACAGCGCATCTTTTGGAAGACTCAGGCATCCCGGACCCGAACACCCTGCCCCTGGAAAAACTTGATGTTTCGCTGGCGGAGCTATTTGAGGCGAATGTCCATGGCGCCTATTTCCGACGCTTGCGCAATGAGGACCCGGTCCATTATTGCCCGGACAGCCAGTTCGGCCCGTACTGGTCGGTGACCAGGTATGATGACATTGTTGCCGTGGATTCCAATCACAAGGTCTTCTCCTCGCATCGGGACATTGTCATCGGGGATGCGCCGGCAGACTTTAACACGCCAATGTTCATCGCCATGGATGGCCAGAAACATGTCGACCAGCGCAAGGCCGCCTCGCCCGCCGTCGCACCCTCGCAACTGTCAGACATTGAAGCGCTGATCCGTCAGCGTGTGTGCAATATTCTTGATGACCTGCCGGTCGGCGAGCGGATCAACTGGGTTGAGCATGTCTCGAAAGAACTCACCACGCAAATGCTGGCCACCCTGTTCGATTTCCCGTTCGAGGATCGCCACCTCCTGCCGTACTGGTCGGATGTCACCACCACGTCAGAAACAGTCGGTATTGAAGTCGACATGAAAGAGCGCGAGCGCGTGCTGCACGAATGCCTGGCCTACTTCACCCGGCTTTGGCATGAGCGCGCCGCCCAGCCGAAAAAGTTCGATTTCATCTCGCTGATGGCGCACAATCCAAACACCAAGGACATGGTCAATGATCCGATGGAGCTGCTCGGCAATCTGATGCTGCTTATCGTTGGCGGCAATGATACGACGCGCAACTCGATCAGTGCCGGGATTGTTGAACTCAACCGCCATCCGGAGGAGTTTGCCAAGCTGAAAGCCAACCCGTCTTTGATCCCGAACATGGTCTCGGAGATCATTCGCTATCAGACCCCGCTCGGGCATATGCGGCGGACCGCGCTGGAGGATATCGAACTCGGCGGCAAGCAGATCAAGAAAGGCGACAAGGTCATCATGTGGTATGTCTCCGGCAATCGCGATGAGACGGTGATCGAAGACCCGGACCGGTTCTGGATCGACCGGCCGAATGCAAGGCGTCACCTGTCCTTCGGATTTGGTGTGCATCGCTGCATGGGCAATCGCGTTGGCGAAATGCAATTGCGCATCCTGTGGGAAGAGATCCTGAACCGGTTCGACCGGATTGAGCTGGTCGACGAGCCGACCCGCGTCCTGTCCAATTTCGTCATGGGCTATACGGACGTGCCGGTCGTGGTACATGCCAAGGCCTGATGAAGACCCGCGACCGCATTCTGAAGACCGCCCGCGCGCTGTTCAACGCCCATCGGTTCGGCAATGTCACCACGGCCGACCTGGCGCGCGAATGCGGCATCGCGGAAGGCAATCTTTGGTATCATTTCAAGAATAAGCGCGCCTTGCTTGATGCACTGACGGAGCAATTCCTGGAAGATGTCGAGGTGCGCCTGGCCATGCTGCCAAGCGCGCCTGATACGCTTCTGGTGGATTATGCTGCGATGCTGACTGCCTTGATGGAAGAGCAGCGTCAGTATCGGTTCCTGTATCGCGACCAGGCGGATTATGGCGAGCATACGGAACGGCTCCTGCAACGCCTGCCTGGCATCTACCGCGACACGCACACACAGTTTCAGGCCTTTCTGCATGGCATGATCAAGGCCGGTCATCTCGACTTGCCGCCAGAGCGTTTGCCGGATTTGACGACGAATTGTGTGATCATTCTGCGCTATCAATTGGAATATCTGCGCGAGCGGGGCGAGGATAGCGATATTGGCTCCGGCGCGGTGCGCAGCGCCATAAGACAGCACCTGACCCTGTTCGAAACCGCCATGACCCCGTCCGCGCGGGCGGAGCTGGGGCAAGCCCTCGATCAGTCTTTCGCAACGGTATAGTCCCTCCAGGGGCGATCGCGACGTCTTCCCCCCTTCCACGCCACGCCAAAGCGGCGCAGAGTGGCGCATGACAATTCGTGTACGAGGGCGACACCATGGGTCATGAAGGTCAGGAATTGCTGATCAAGGATGCGCTGGTCTTTCTGCTGGCGGCGGGTCTGGTCGTGCCCATCTTGCGGGCGCTGAAACTCCCGGCCGTGGTCGGGTTCATTCTGGCCGGTCTGGCGCTTGGCCCAAGCGGGTTCAGCGCGTTCAGCGACCAGGTGCCGATCCTCGAATATGTCACGATTTCAGATCCGGCAGCCGCTGCGCCCTTTGCCGAACTCGGCGTGCTCTTCCTGCTCTTCTTGCTGGGCCTTGAATTATCGTTCCAGAAGCTTTGGGCGCTCAAGCGCACTGTGTTCGGGGCCGGGACGCTGCAGGCCGTGCTCAGCGCGATCGTCATTGGCTATGGCCTGACCCTGATCGGCCTGCCGCCGACTGAGGCGGTGATTATCGGCCTGGCTCTGGCGCTGTCCTCGACCGCGATCGTTATGCAAATCCTGATCGAACAGAAACGCGCGGCCAGTCCGGTCGGGCGCAGCGCATTGGGGGTGTTGTTGTTTCAGGACATTCTCGTCGCCCCGATCCTGATCTTTGTCGGCTTCACCGCCAGCCGCGGCGAGTCCGATCTGGCGACTGTGCTTCTACAGGCCTCGTTCAATGGATTTCTGGCGCTCGCGATCATCTTCGTGATTGGCCGATACCTGTTGCGCCATCTGTTCCGGCTGGCGATCAATGCAGGCGGGCGGGATTTCCTGATGGCGATCACGCTGCTGACCGTCGTGGGCGCGTCAGTGATCACCTATAATGCGGGTCTGTCTCTGGCGCTCGGTGCGTTCCTGGCGGGCCTGCTTCTGGGCGAGACCGAGTTCAAGCACCAGACCGAGATCGACCTTGAGCCCTTTAAAGGCCTCCTGCTCGGCCTGTTCTTCCTGACTGTCGGTCTGGCCATCGACTTGTCTGTGGTGATCGAGAATTGGCAGATCGTGCTCGGCGGACTGGCCGCTCTTCTGGTCCTGAAAGCGGTGATTGCCTTCATCGCGATCCGGGTCTTTGCTGGCAACGGCGAAGTCTCGATCGAAACCGCGTCGCTCCTGGCACCGGCCGGTGAATTTGCGTTTGTGATCCTGGGCGCCGGCGTCGCAGCCGGCTCGGTCGCGGCGGGCAATTCCACCATCGTCTCGGCCATTGTCGCTCTGTCCATGCTGATCATTGCGGGGAGCTGGCGCACCGGACGCTGGCTCGCCAAACAGGTTCAGACCCGCAAAGTCGATTTCCTCGTCCAGCCGGATGCCAGCGACAGCGAAGGACATGTCATCGTGGCCGGTTTTGGCCGCGTGGGCCGGGCCGTGGCG
>JBCCCT010000176.1:0-7172 GCA_039033355.1 Pseudomonadota bacterium
CAGGACATCGCCGTCCTGGACGACATAGTCCTTGCCTTCGGCCCGCATCTTGCCGGCATCCTTGGCGCCCGTCTCGCCATTATTCGCGACATAGTCGTCAAAGGCGATCGTCTCGGCGCGGATGAAGCCTTTTTCGAAATCACCGTGAATGACGCCAGCCGCTTGCGGCGCTGTCGCCCCCTGACGGATGGTCCAGGCGCGGGACTCCTTTGGCCCGGCGGTGAAATAGGTTTGCAGGCCGAGCAAGGCATAGCCCGCATGGATCAACCGGTTCAGGCCCGGCTCTTCCAGACCCATCGTCTCCAGGAATTCCGCTTGTTCTTCATCCTCGAGTTGAGAGATTTCCGCCTCGATCTGAGCTGAAATGACGACGGCCTCGGAACCTTCTTCAGCGGCATAGTCGAGCACGCGCTGTGAATAGTCATTGCCCTCTGCGGCGCTGTCCTCATCGACATTGGCGACATAGAGTACCGGCTTGGCGGTCAGCAGCTGCAACATGTGCCAGGCCTTGCGCTCTTCGTCATCAATATCAGCGCGTCGCGCGGGGCGGCCTTCATTCAACTCGGTCAGCGCCTTGTCGATCAGGGCCACTTGCGCCTTGGCTTCCTTTTCGCCTGAATTGGCTTTCTTGACCCAGTTCACCTTGCGTTTTTCCAGGCTTTCCAGATCTGCCAGCATCAATTCCGTCTCGACCACTGCGAGGTCTGCCAGCGGGTCAATCTTGCCGGAGACATGGGTGATATCGTCATCCTCGAAACAGCGCAGCACATAGATGATCGCATCTGTCTCGCGAATATTGGCGAGGAACTGATTGCCCAGCCCTTCACCTTTGGAAGCGCCTTCGACCAGACCGGCAATATCGACAAAATTCATCCGCGCCGGGATGATCTCCTTCGAGCCGGCAATTGCGGCCAGCCGGGCCAGGCGCGGCTCGGGCACCGCCACTTCGCCGACATTTGGCTCAATCGTACAGAACGGATAGTTCGCCGCTTGCGCCGCGGCGGTTTGCGTCAGCGCATTGAACAGAGTCGACTTGCCGACATTGGGAAGTCCGACGATTCCGCATTTAAAACCCATACTGGTCTCCGAAGTATTTCTGCCGGGGGCTTAGCGCATTTTCTGGCGAACACCAGAGGGATTTCTCTCCTTAAACTGGAATCTACTGGAAAACCGGCCAAGGGGCTGTAAACTAAGCGTTAACCAGGAGGGGACCGAATGGCCCGATACGACGTCTTTCTCGTCAGCACGCTTGCCGATCGCGCAAAAGCGGAGCTGATCGTGCGCCGTCTGCGCGCGCTGAAATTCAAAGTCCGCCACGACAAGAAACGCGAGCACACAACGCCGACGCCGAAAGACTATCGCGATGCCGATAATTCCCAGTCGGTGCTGGTCCTGTGGTCAAAGGAAGCTTGTGATACCAGCAAGAGCGACAGTGACTGGGTCCACGCCATTGCACATCATGCCCGGTCGAAAGACGGGGTCCTGCTCCAGGTCGGGCTCGACAAGTCCGTCCCGGATGAGCCGTTTGCGGCTGACAAGCGATACAGCCTATCCGGCATGGGCCCGCGCAAACTGGTCAATGGCTATTATGATCTGGTCGACGAATTAGGCCGGCGCGACGGGCGCAAGGATCTGCGCGCCTGGATCGATTTGCCGCCCCGCAACAAGGACGCCAAGGCAGCGTGGCAGAACGCCCATCCGACGGATCCACTCTCCGTGGTGAAGAAACCGGCGACCAAAGCAAAGGCCAAGCCCAAAGCGCCCGCGCCTCAAGCGGCTGCCGAAACGACCGCCAAACCGGTGCGCAAGGTGCCGCCTCTGGTCATCAATCCGCCCAAGCCGACGCCGGTCGAACCGATCAATGTCGGGCGCGTCATTCTGATTGCGGTGGCGCTGGTCATCCTCATCATGCTGGTGATGAGCGCTTCGATGCGGACGCGGGCCGGTTTGCCCGCCACGGCAGGGGCCACCGGGCCGTTCCTGGCGGAACAATGCCCGCCAGGACAAATCCCGTCAGATCTGCTCGATCCGGAAACGCGACCGCCGCTGGAGCCGGGTCCGATCATCGACGATACCAGCGATTAACGACCTATCTGGCCTGTTTGGGATCGTGCTTGGGCGCCGGCGCGAGCCGCATGACTTCAGTCTGAAACCGCTCATCATTATGTTCGAACAGCAAGGGCAGAGCCTTTGAGCACGCCGCGATCAGCGCATCGCGCCAGACTTCATCCGCCTTGGAAAAGTCCGACAGCACGTACGGCATCACCCGCGACTTGTCGCCGGGATGGCCCACACCCATGCGCACGCGGCGGACGTCAGCCCCGACATGCGCAATCATCGAGCGAATGCCATTATTGCCCGAATGACCTCCGCCGCGTTTGACCCGCATACGGCCTGGCGCCAAATCGATCTCATCGTGGAAGATAGTCACATCTTCAGCGCTCAACTTGTAGAATTTGATTGCCGCCTGGGCCGCCCGGCCCGTTTCATTGTAAAACGTTTCCGGCTTCATCAGCAGCACTTTTTCACTGCCAATCCGACCCTCACAAACCTGGCTCTGGAATTTCGAGCGCCAGGGCCCGAAGCCATGATCGGCGGCCACCGCATCCAGCACCATGAATCCGAGATTGTGCCGATTGCGCAGATATTTCGGCTCTGGATTTCCCTGTCCAACAAGAATGTGCATGATTGGTTCTTTGCTGTCTTCCCCGCCTGAATCAATAATGGCGGAATGGCCGCGAAGCCATCCCGCCACCAAATTGATCAGAGTTTTGATCACTCTTCTGCGTCGTCACCGTCGCTCTGCTTGGTCGCTTCGACTTCGTCAGCCTCTGGTGCTTCTGTTTCTTCATCCTCAACATCAGCAGAGATACCGCGGCCAACGATCGAGGCGATGGTGAAGTCGCGATCGGTAATGGTTGGCTCGGCGCCGTCTGGCAGGTTGATGTCAGAGATTTTGACATTGTCACCAATGTCGAGACCGGTGAGATCAGCGTCCAGAGAATCCGGAATGCTGTCAGCACGCACGTTCAGCTCAACCGCGAAGCGAACAATGTTCAGGGCGCCGCCTTTCTTGAGGCCTGGCGACTCTTCCTCATTCAGGAAGTTCACGGTGACTTCAACGGTAATGATCTGGTTTTTCTTGACCCGGAACAGATCGACATGCTGGGGCTGATCGGTCACAGGGTGCATCTGGATCGCTTGCGGGATCACCATTTGCTTTTTGCCATCATGGACCAGCGTCGCCGTGGATGACAGGAACTGACCGGTATTGATCGCCTTGGTCACTTCGTTCTGCTTGAGACTGATCGCAACGGGATCTTCGCCGCCGCCATACAGAACGCCAGGCACCATGCCGAGCCGACGGGCTTCACGCGCACCGCCCTTGCCAGTGCGCTCACGCACAGTGACGTTAAATACGATATCTTGAGACATATTCTTTCCTTTCGCCCTGAAGTCCGCCCCAAACCCAGTTCGAGGTGACAGCCTGACAGGTACGGCCTCGCGCCGCCCTTTCTTCAAGGCGCTGCCTATACGGGAAAGCCGATAGGCCCGCAACACCTAATCAGCACGTCCCTTGACTCTCGGTCAGTGACAAGCGTAGGTTTTACAAATGTAGCACCCTGGAGGCGATGCCATGGCGAATCCGAACCCGTCCGAACTCGTGATTTTGAAGTATCTTTGGAATAGCGGCGCGAAAACCGCGCGGCAATTACACGAAGCGGTCGGCCCCTCACAGGATTGGCAACTTTCGACCACACGCACCGTGCTCGGCCGAATGGAAGCCAAAGGCTGGGTCAAGCGCAATGGCGATGTTGATCCGGTCACGTTCGAACCGCTTCTGGATCGGGTTGAAACGCTCGGCACGCTGGTGCGCCATCTGGCCCGCAAGGTCCTCGACATGGATGGTCCGATCCCGGCCACCATGTTCGCCGAAAGCCCGCACCTTTCGGATGATGAGCTCGATGAGCTGGATCAAATCATCAATGCTGCGGAAGCCCGTAATAACGGAGAATAGAGTATGTCAGCCCTCTGGTTCATCGCGTTTTCGTTGATCTGGACGGGGTTGTTAGCGGGGGGAGCTCGATTTCTGAGCCGGGAACCCGTTCCAGCCCGGTTCGCGCACACAATCTGGCGGGGTGCTGCCCTGTTGGCTTTTCTACCCTGGGTGATTGCCGGCATATACGCTCTCATTCCCAGCCCGATGGCGACCCCAATCCCGGACCTGCCTTATATTGGCGGCGCCGCGGAAGCCCTGTCGACCACGGCGGCGGTGCAGGCGGCAAATGACGCCTCGACGGTTCCTTTCATCGCCATTCTACTGACGGGTCTTCTGGTCGGCGGCTGGCTGGTTCGGATCGGCATCAACGCCCTGTGCCAGGCGCGTCTGCAGAATATCAAGAAACTGGCGACCCCGAATGACCATGTCCGCGCTGATCAATGGGCGCGCATGCTTGGTCTGCGCCAGACCCCGGACACAGCCAGCATCCCGCACGGGTCACCCTTCCTGGCCGGCATTCGGCAGCGCACGATTTACCTGCCAGAGGCGATTTCAGATCAGCGCGATGCCGACATCATCCTCGCGCATGAATGTACGCACATTGCCCGCGGTGACTTGATCACGCGCCCGTTTGAACGGTTCGTGGCGGACGTTTTCTGGTTCTCGCCCTTTGCCTGGATGATGCGCCGGGAGCTCGATTACTGGCGCGAAGCCGCCACGGATGAACAGACCGCGCAACTGACCGGCGATAATGTCGCTTATGCACGCGCGCTGGCCAAGACGGCGCGCGTGACGCGGCCGCATCCAACTCAGGCCCTGCCAGTGGCCGCCTTCATCCTGCCGCGGCATGAAACGCTAAAAAAACGTCTGACCCAATTGCTGGAGCGCGATTCGCGCAAGCCGCGTCAGCGCCTGGCGATTCTCGCCCTGGCAGCGGGCCTGGTCCTGGCGCCCCTGTCGCTCGCGCATGCCACATCGGCGGTCAGCGGCAGCGTCTTCAAGCACGCGATTTTCGTCGACTCCTGGGCCAGTGTCAGCGTCCCCTTCGGCAAGATCTACTATCCTGGCGAGGCCGAGAAGAAGTGGCATTATGGTGTCGATATCAAAGCCAAGAAGGGCACCGCCCTGCACAGCCCGGCCGAAGCCAAGGTCCTGTGGACCGGCAAGAAGGACGGCTATGGCTACACGGTCGACATTGAGCTGAAAGATGGCCGCAAGATGCGCTTCTCTTCCCTGTACAAGATCCTGGTCGAAGCAGGCCAATTCCTGAAACCAGGCGAAGTGATCGGTAAGGTGGGTACCTCTGCGAAAGACTCAACAGGACCGCATCTGCACCTGGAAGTCTATCACCATGGCGAGCATCTCGATCCACTCGAGGTCAAGGGCCTGGTGATCTATGAGGACTGTTGCGAAACCTGACCGACAGCCGGGGTTAACAAGATCTTTCCGAGATCGCTTAAATTTTTCTAATTCGCCTTTCCCAGCTGCACGTGTTTGCATTCGCGCAGAAGAAGGAGCGTGCGATGGCAAGACGGCTGAATTGGGCAATTCTGAGCTTGGGCTGTGCCGCGCTCTTACCGTTCGCACAGGCGCAAGAGGTGCCCTCGACCAGCGATATCGCCTTCACGCATCCGGTCCTCAAGACCGCACAGGTCTCTGCGCCGTTCGGTATGCGTAAAAATCCCTTCACTCAGAAGCCGAGTTGGCATGGCGGTGTCGACCTCGGGGCCCCTTGGAATGATCCAATCTTTGCCCCCGCAAAAGGTGAAGTGATCTTTGCAGACAGCAAAGCCGGTTGGGGGAAACGGGTCGACGTGAAACTCTCGGACGGCTGGGTTCTTCGCTTTGCCCACCTAAAGGAGATCAATGTGGCTGAAGGTGATCTAGTCGCCCCCGGCTCCATTCTTGGTATCGTCGGCGCCACCGGCCGCTCAACCGGCCCGCATCTACATCTTGAAGCCGTGTATGATGGCAAACAGTACGATCCGCGCGCAATCCAAACCCTGGACCTCTATACGGACGAGCGCACGCGCTGATCAATCAAACAGTTTCGAGACACTCTCATTATTGGCAATCCGCCGGATCGCTTCGCCGAGCAGCGGCGCGACGGACAGTACGCGCAATTTCTTCGATTTGAGATCCTCATCGCGCGGCTGGATCGAGTTGCAGATCACCAGCTCATCCATCACTGACTTGTCGACCCGCGCAACGGCATTATTCGACAGCACGCCATGGGTGATATAGGCGCTGACGGACACTGCGCCTTCCTCTTTCAGGGCCGCAGCCGCATTGACCAGGGTGCCGCCTGAATCGCAGATATCGTCGACCAGAATGCATTTGCGACCGGACACGTCGCCAATAATGTTCATGACTTCCGATTTGCCCGCTTCCGGGCGGCGTTTGTCGACAATGGCCAGGTCCGCGCCAATGCGTTTTGCAAAGGATCGCGCCCGCACCACACCGCCCACATCTGGCGACACGACCATCAGGTTTTCATTCGCCATACGACGGCGGACATCGTCGACCATGACCGGCATCGCCACCATATTGTCAGTCGGAATGTCGAAAAAGCCCTGGATCTGACCAGCATGCAGATCAATGGTCAGCACCCGATCCGTCCCCGCCGCCGTGATCAGATTGGCCACGAGTTTCGCTGAAATCGGTGTACGGCCATCGGTCTTACGATCTTGTCGCGCATAGCCAAAATACGGGATCACGGCGGTAATCCGTGCCGCCGAGGCGCGCCGCAGCGCGTCGATACAGATCAGCAATTCCATCAGATTATCATTCGCCGGACGTGATGTGGACTGAATGACAAACACATCTTCGCCGCGGACATTCTCATTGATCCGGACAAAAATCTCATTGTCAGAGAAATTCTTCACTTCCGCATCGGTCAGCGGACAATCCAGATGATCCGCAATCGCCTCCGATAGAGGTCGATTTGCATTGCAGGAAATCAGTTTCATGAGTCAGCCGCCTTCGCCCATTAGCACCTGCCCTCGCATAAAGACGAAGGCCGCGTGAGTCGCAAGGTGACTCTTCTGTGACGCCCTGCCTTTTATCAGTGCGTGTGGCGGAATCTCGACAGCTAGGCGTTGAGGACTCGCCCCGCCACGGCATCCAGCTTGGCCAGAATCGCCGGGTCACGGGCGTCTGGCGCGGTGATCAG
>JBCCCT010000177.1:0-7163 GCA_039033355.1 Pseudomonadota bacterium
AAGCTGACAATGTTGAACGGGAAACCGCCCGGCACGAAATTGGTTGCCTGGAAGCTGGTCGGTGAATAGTCGCCATCCGTCTGGGTCTTCACCTCGCGGCTGTTGAAACCGGTAATCGAGGTCAGCGACCAGTTCTCATTCAGGTCGCCATTGATCGAAAGGCTGATCTGACTGTTTTCGATCTCAGTCCCGGCATTCGGGCCAACCTGGATACGATAGTCTGAATTCACATCACGCGGCTGGATCACGCCACAGAAGTATCGCCCTTGCCCGCCATACAGTGCACCATTGTCGAAGAAACAGTTATTCTCGTCGGCCGTGGTTGCGAACAGCGCCGGCTGGCCATCATCACTATCGGAATAATAGCCGCGCAAGCGAATGTCCCAATCATCGTTCGGCGTGAAGTACAGGACGCCGGAGAATGATTGCGTGGTTTCGGACCCGATCGGCTCGCCATCGAACGCATTGGTGAACTCGCCATCATAATTGTACAGGCGCGTGTTTACGCCGAACGCGAAATAATCATTGATCGCGCCGCCAAAGCCGATGCTGAGATCCTGTTGCCCATGTTCGGCTAGATCGAGGCTGGCGCGGGCGCTGAACTCGTCGCCGGGAGTCCGCGTGATAATGTTAATCGCACCCGAATAGGTGTTCCGACCATAAAGCGCGCTTTGCGGCCCTTTCACCACTTCGATCCGTTCGATGTCGTTCAGATCGTAATCCGTAATCGCGCCAGAGATACGAACGCCGTCGATGAAGTAAGACACACCGGACGCACCCAGAATGTTCGCCTGGCCGCGAATGACCGGCCGGTTTGAATCGCGTCCGAACTCATTGTCGAAGGACAGACCAGGTGTCAGTTTGGAAATGTCCGAAAGATCGGTCAGCGACAGATTGTCGATTACGTCCGCGGTCACAACAGACACCGCCACGGGCGTTTCCTGCAGCGTCTCCTCGGTCTTCCGCGCAGTGACCGTAATCACATCCTGCCGGGATTCCGCTTCTTCTTCCACAGCGTCCTGCGCCAGCGCTGGTGCACCATAGGCCGTCATCGCGACAGCCGCCGCACCGAATTTCAAAAAGGTCTTGGACATAGGAGTCTCCCCGCTGCGTCATCGTGTCACCGACACAAATGACATAATGATATATCTTTTATCCTCGAGCCCGGTCTAAGTGCGAAATTGTGATTTGACCAGCCCACGTGAAAATTTTCTCGGCGTCTCGTGACGAAAAAAACACACATCCAGGAAAGGACCCTTCAATGCCTGAAGGAATGACTGCAAACGAGTTGAAGACCATCATGCCATTACTGGCCCGCCATGAAGGCGTCTGGGAAGGCAAGTACAGATACTTCAATATTGAAGGAACTCTGATCGATGAACACGACTCGCGGCTGATCTGCCGCTTCCCTGAAACCGGTCACCCCTATCACCAGACTAATCTCTATCGCTGGGCAGATGGCAAACGCGAAACCCGCGATTTCCCGGCCATGGTCGAAAACGGACGTTTGAAATGGGACAATGAATTCATCAATGGCTGGGCATGCGATGTCGCGCTGGATGATTTCAATCGCACCACCATGCTGAACTGGACGCGGACCGGGGAACCCGATCTCTACCTGTATGAAATGATCCAGCTGTCCGATGATGGACAATCCCGGGCGCGCGTCTGGCAATGGTTCAAGGCCGATCGCCTGTTCCAGCGCACGCTGGTCGATGAAACCTTCGTCACGAAGGATTGGTCCGCTTACGAAAACGAGACCTTCTGAACATAGAAAAAGGCCGGGACAGAAATCCCGGCCTTGGAGTTTGGAGGATAGTGCTGCTTATTCAGCGCCACGATCCGGCGCGGTGATCGAGCCGTCGCGAATGCCTTTATAATACTTCCAGCTGGTCATATTGGCCCGTGGATCACCAGCGGGTGGCGGGCTGGTATATTCCGGATAATGGGTTGCGATTTCCGCCTTCATCGTGTCGGAAAGCTGGTCATAGCTTTCAAGCTTGTACCCGGCCGTGTGCATATAGAGCAGGCCCTGCCGGCCATTCATGTCCATCCAGGGCAACCAGTCTGCCATGCGCGCCCAGCCGACCGTGATCTTGGCTGAATCGGTTTCGGGATCGAGCAGGTCATCGGTCCGCCCGAAGAAGTTGAACATCTCAGTGGCGTGATACGTGCCGCCAATTTCCTTCTGGAATTCGCTGGCTAGCGGATTTGGATACCAGAGCGGCACCGTGCTGCGCATCCACCAGGTTCCGTCTTCGCCAATCTCGCCGCCCCATTGCAGGGGGGAGCCGTCACGCCCGGTTTCATACATTTTGAAATTGACCGGATCATTGGCAACGTGAAGCACGTCCACCGTCTCGCCGGTCCATGGATTGTCCCAGGTCGACAAGACTTCGCCGGTCTCCGGATCCTTGTAGAGCAGGATCTCGCGCGAAACCAGGTGCAGGCCCGTGCCCTTTTCATCATCCTCGATCGTGGAACAGGCGCGGATATTCATCCCCTCGACATCAAACACGTGACGGTCGCGCTCCCCGGTGACGCGGGACAGGGCGATGCCATGCCACCAATAGACTTCCGGCTGATTGTCGACGGTCGAACACATCACCTTGCGCATAATGGTCAGCGAGTCGGCGGCATCAGTCGGGTCGAGCTGCGCCCCTTCCTGAGCCTGACTGATGGTTGCACAAGCCGCCAATGCGGAAAGCGATGCGGCCATCGCCGCTATTTTTGAAACCAGTTTCACGGGTCCACCTCCAAATGATATATCATTTAAATGGCACGGTTAATCGCTCGCGCCAAGCCCCAATTCGTCTGTCAGGCGAGATTTCCGTGTCTCAAAGACGGTTTCGGTATGATGGTCTTACTCGGCGGCGACCGGGACCGGCGCCCCTTTATAGCCAAGCGGCAATCCGGCGCGCGGGGTGAAGCCGTAAAGCTCTTCCTCCGGCAACGCCGCGCGGACAATTTCGCGGGTCGCCATTAAGGCGTCCAGATCAATACCGGTATCAACGCCCATGGATTCGAACATGAAGACCAGGTCCTCGGTCACGACATTGCCACTGGCCCCTGGCGCAGTAGGGCAACCGCCCAAGCCCCCAAGCGAGCTGTCAAATGTCGTGATCCCTTCTTCATAAGCCGCCAGAATGTTTGCCAGGCCAAGCCCGCGCGTATTGTGCAAATGCACGCCATTGAGATTATCGTCTCCGACCGTCGCGCGCACCGCCCGGATCAGGTGTTTCATGGATCCCGGATCGCCATATCCGGTTGTGTCGGACAGGCCGACCTCATCGCACCCCGCCGCCATCAGGCGCTCAGCGCTGCGCAGAATAATCGCCTCATCAATCGGCCCTTCCAGCGTGCAACCAAAGGCCGTCGACAGAGAGCCTTCGAAATGCGGGCGCTGTGAGTCCGGCAAGCCCCGGATCAGGGTCGAAATCGCTTCTGCCTCTTCGATCACCTGATCATGGGTACGCCGAATGTTGCGCAAGGAATGGGTTTCACTGACCGACAGGGGCAATGTGATCTTGTGCGCGCCAGCCTCGATGGCGAGCTGCGCGCCTTTCAGATTCGGCACCAATACAGCGACTTCCAGATCCGGAATCTCGATCGCGTGGCGGACAATCTCGCCTGTATCCGCCATTTGCGGCAGGAGTTTCGGCGACACGAACGAGCCGACCTCGATTTCCTTCACCCCGGCCGCTGCCAAAGCGGTAATCCAGCGCTTTTTATCCGCCGTCGGCATGATGGCATCGCAATTCTGCAGACCGTCGCGCGGGCCAACTTCGCTGATCAGAACGCTGCTTTTTGTCATCTCTATCGCCTTTTGCTCACCAGAGGGTGTGACCTTATTGTCAAATGATATATCTAATGCAATTGATATATCTATTAAAGATGTGCAGGAAAGCAAAGTGTGCGTTACTTTGCCCATGGGAGAATAGCATGAGCAGTGAAACAGGCCTGCTGGCCGGAATCAAGGTGATTGAATTTACCCATATGGTGATGGGACCCGCTGCTGGCCTTGTTCTGGCGGACCTGGGCGCCGATGTGACCAAGGTCGAACCGGTGGGCGGCGACAAGACCCGTCGGCTGCGCGGCTCCGGCGCGGGCTATTTTTCCATGTATAATCGCAACAAGAAAAGCCTGGCGATCGACCTGAAGTCACCACAAGGCAAGGAAATCGCGCTCAAGCTGATCGATGAGGCGGATGTCTTTATCGAGAATTTTCGACCGGGCGCGCTGGACAAGCTCGGCTTTGATTATGCCAGCCTGTCTGCCCGCAACCCGCGATTGATCTATTGTTCCGAGAAGGGGTTTCTCGACGGCCCCTATTCCCACCGGACCGCGCTGGACGAAGTCGCGCAAATGATGGGCGGCCTCGCTTACATGACTGGGCCTCCCGGACGACCGCTGCGCGCGGGCAGCAGCGTCATTGATGTGACCGGTGGCATGTTTGGCGCCATCGCCGTCCTCGCCGCCTTGCAGGATCGCGCGCGGACGGGAAAAGGCCGGCATGTCAGCGCCTCGCTGTATGAAACGACTGTCTTTCTGGTCGGCCAGCATATGGCACAATATGCCGTCACAGGCACGCCCGCGGCGCCGATGCCCGCCCGCGTCTCGGCCTGGGCGGTCTATGATGTGTTCGATGTTAAGGATGATGAGAAAGTCTTTGTCGGCGTGGTCTCTGACACGCAATGGCGGGCCTTCTGTGCGGCGTTCAATCTCACAGACTGGGCCGCCGACACGTCGCTCGCCCTGAACAATGATCGCGTCGCGCGCCGGGACGAGATCATTCCCGCGCTGCGTGAGCTCTTCGCGGACTTCACCAAGGACGAATTGATGCGCAAGCTGGAAACCACGGGCCTGCCCTTCGCGCCGATCCAGCGTCCGGAAGACCTGGCGACGGATCCGCATCTGGTCGAAAGTGGCGGCCTGCTCAACATGACCATCCCGGAAGGTGGCGAGATCTCGCTGCCCGCCATGCCGATCGCGATTGATGGCGCCCGTCCAGGCCTGACCATCAATCCGCCGGAGATTGGCGAACACTCAACCCAAGTGCTGAAAGATCTGGGCCTTTCCGATGCCGAGATTGAGCAACTGATCGAACAGGGTCTGATCGATTCCTTCAGTGCGCCTCAACCCGCGGAATAGACCCAGGGGCGCCGCGCGGCATCGTCTGCAAAGTAAGACTCGATGTAATCTCTGCGTTTCAGGGTCAAAGCGATGGGGTCCAGGCCTTCCATCAGAAGGCGTTTGGCAAAACCCCCGATTTCAAACGGAATAATCTCGTCCGGATGTCCGCTGGAGACCAGTGTCTGCTGCTTAAGATCCACCTGAATGCTAACCGGCAAAGGCTCGGCCGCTAGAGCATCGATAGGCTGCGCCGGCAAGGCGATCGGCAATATGCCATTACGGATACAATTGCCGTGAAAGATCTCGCCAAAGCTCTTGGCGATCACCACTCGGAAGCCAAACTCCTTCAAGGCCCAGGCCGCATGTTCGCGGGATGACCCGCAACCGAAATTCTCACCGCCGACCAGGATGGTCGCATCCCGACTTTCAGGCTGGTTCAGAACAAAGTCCGGATTAGGCACACGCGACCCTGGCGCTGTGTAGCGCCATCCGGCGAACAGGCCATCCGCCAGTCCATCCCGGCTGACGCTCTTCATTTCCCGAGACGGAATGATCTGATCGGTATCGACATTATCGCGCAAAAGAATGGCTGCGATGCCTTGATGCTGCACAAGAGGCTCCGACATCACGCGTCCACCTTGTCGAGGATTGGCAAGTCGACGGGCGCACAAATCTCGCCCGCGACCGCGCAGGCGGCGACCACAGCGGGACTGGTAATATGGGTCCGCACCCCTGGCCCCTGGCGTCCTTCAAAATTCCGATTGGTCGAAGAGACCACGCGCGATTGCGGCGGGAAGGTTTCACCGCCCGCATAGAAACACATGGCGCAGCCTGGCTCCCCCCACTCAAACCCGGCCTCTTGGAACACCTTGTCGATGCCCAGGGCTTCCGCGTCCCGCCGGACCGCTTTTGACCCCGGCACACAGACAGCGCGGACATGCGGCGGCACCCGTCGCCCGCGCAGGATTTCGGCCGCGTGCTGCAGATCAGACAGGCGTCCATTGGTGCAAGACCCGATAAACGCCCCATCAATTCTCAAACCGCGCAGAGACTGATCAGGCTGCAATCCCATATAGTCCAGGGCGCGAGTCGGCGCCGTTTCCGGCACAGGCTGCCCGATCGCAATGCTGTCTTCGGGACTGGTGCCCCAGCTGATCTGGGGCGAAATCTCAGCCGCGTCGATCCTGATCTCGAAGTCGAATTGCGCATCGGCGTCGGTGCGCAAGGTTTGCCAATAGGCCGTCAATTCATCCGTGCTGGCCTGGCCTGCCGCCTGCGCTGCGACATAGTTCAGCACCTTATCGTCCGGTGCGATCACAGCAGAATGCGCCGCGAATTCCACCGCCATATTGCACAAGGTCATGCGGCCCTCGACGGACAAGGCGTCGACCGTCGACCCGGCAAATTCGATGGCGCACCTCTTGCCGCCGGCGGCGCTGTGCCTTGCGATCAGAAACAGGGCAATATCCTTGGCGGTGCAGCCTGGCGGCAGCACGCCTTCAATCGTGACCCGCATCTGTTTTGGCTTGGTGGCCCGAAGGACACCGGTTGCCATGACATGTTCGGCTTCACTCGAGCCAATGCCCCAGGCCAAGGCGCCCAGCGCGCCGAGCGTGCATGTATGGCTGTCGGGGCAAACAATCGAAAAGCCTGGCAGAACGATGCCATGCTCCGGCGCCACAACATGGACGATGCCTTGCCCGGCATGATCGGTATCAATCAGATGGATACCCGCCTCGGACGCCATGTCGCGTGTCTCTGTAATGAACGCCTCGCCCCCCGGACTGCGGGCCTCGTTGCGTGACCGACCCGCGCGAAACGACACAATATGGTCCATGATGGCATAGACGCGCGAGGGATCGCGCACGCTGAACCCGTTCTCTTTCAGAGATTTCAGCGCGACCCCGCCCGTGCGTTCATGCAATAGCAGGCGGTCGATCGCCAGCAGGTCGGCGCCGTCTTCGACGCCACAGACCCGGTGTTCTCGCCATAATTTGTCGAACAGGGTTTCCGTCAAAACGACCTCCAGA
>JBCCCT010000178.1:0-7158 GCA_039033355.1 Pseudomonadota bacterium
ACTTTTCGCTTCACAATCCGCAACGCGCCGCGTATATGGCGCGCTCTACCCGGCGTGCGGCCGTGGCGGAACTGGTAGACGCGCAGCGTTGAGGTCGCTGTGGGGCAACCCGTGGAGGTTCGAGTCCTCTCGGCCGCACCATTTTCTCAATAGGCTTGAGCTGACATCTTTGTCACCGCCATTGACTTCCCGACCGTTACGCATCGACTGTTCGCCACAGACCAAACGTGGAGGACTTTTGCATGCTGGATCTTTATTACTGGCCGACCCCGAACGGAAAGAAAGTCACCATTCTGCTCGACGAGTGCGGAGTTGATTACAATGTCATCGCCCTGCCAATCGCGACAGGGGCCCAATTCTCCGACGAGTTTCTGACCATCAATCCCAACGGGCGGATGCCGGCTTTGGTCGATCATGCACCGAGTGATGGCGGGGCGCCGCTTTCAGTCTTCGAGTCCGGCGCCATCATGCTCTATATCGCCGAGAAAACCGGCCAGTTCATGCCGCAGGATGTACGTGGGCGCTATCAGATCCTGCAATGGGTGATGTGGCAGATGGCCAATCAGGGCCCGAAGACAGGCGAGCTTGGCCACTATCGGCGTTATGCTGGCGATGATGACGCGCATGCCTATGCCATCAAACGCTATGATGACGAGGTTAACCGCATGTATGGTGTGCTGAACCAGGCCCTTTACGACAATCCCTATGTCGCTGGTTCAGAGTACTCGATTGCTGATATGATCTGCTATCCCTGGACCGTTGGATGGAAGGACCAGGGACAGAATATTGATGACTTTCCGCACTTTAAGCGCTGGTTTGAAGAACTGTCCGCGCGCCCAGCGGTGCAGACAGGCATGGCCGTGGGCGAGGATGAGATGCGGATTGATCCCAGCACGCTGAGCGCGGAAGAGATCGAGCAAATCAAGAAACTGATTTTCGGCCAGCGGGCCAGACCCTTGCGGACCTGACCTCGCCAAACGTCATTTTAGTCTTCGTTGTTTACGCCCAGGAGAATGATCGCGAGCAGCAAGGTGGCGATAACGCCGGTTCCACCTGCGACGGGCGGCGGTAAGAAGCCTTCCCGACCAATCATGACAACGATCGTATTGGCAATGAAGGCAATGACGCCAAACAGGACGGCTGCGCCGCCCAGGACCTTGCCGCCGTTTTTGACCTTGGCCATGCCGAACTCAACCGCGGCAAGACCGAGCAGGATCTTCGCCGCATTATACCCAAAGAATGAGAAAGCAACGACGGAATAGGCGATGCCGCCAAGCTCGTCATTTGCATTCGCGGCTTCGCGGAACGGCCCAAACTGGGTCAAGCCGACGCCGACCTGGACGACGTTTAAAACCGCGCTGAAGGCAATGGCGGAGAAGCCGAGCGTATAACGCTTTGCCATCACCAGGGCTGATCCGGCAAACGCAGCAAGCACTGTGAAAATCACGCCTTCCAGTCCCCACAGGATTTGCCGGTCAATTTCCGGGGCCCAAAGATACAGCGCCGTGTAAATCGGTTGTGATACCGCTGCCAGCAAGAGCAGGATGGCGACCGCCTTCACGGTTTGACTTTGTGAGAGTTCCATTTTGGTTTCCTTTCCTCCAGGACGCAGGTTGCAGCAGCTCCCGCGGGCCTGAGTCAAGGACGAAGCACGATGATCAACCGGATGTGAACGCCAATCCGCTCCGGATCATTCGTATTGAGACTCTCTGAATACGATGCTCTCCCGAAGCGATGATTGCGACCCTCTACTTGCAGGTCAGATTGGCGTCCTGGCGCCACTGTCTGTGGCCACCAATTCCCCGATCGCAACATATCGTTTGTTACCTGTCTGAAGGGTGTCAAATGGCCAGCACGTGGTCAGCGCGATCAAAGGTGTGTCATGATCGAAGATCAGGCCAGACTGATCCGCTTCGACGATACGCAGATCAATGATCTGAAATGTGTGCGTTATGGCGTCGGGCGTTTCGACCTGAATCGCGTCACCCAACTGGACATCCTTCAGGAACCTGAAATGCGTATCGCGGTGTGCGGACAAGATCGCGAGGCCGGGCTGACCCGGTTGTGGCCCGGCGCTCATCAGGCCAGGACCAAACGCCATGGCCTGACCGCTTGTGCCATGCAGGACGATCGCGGATTGGTTCAGACCGGGGACGTTGATCCGAGCCACCGGCCAGGTGTCGATCCAGGCCCAGGGGCGAACCGGCTGACCACTCTGCAGTGTTTCCGACCAGGCCCTTTCGAGCAACACCTGGGCCAGTGCGGCCTTGGCCTTGATGTAAAGGCCGTCTCCGAACAGAGCGAGCCCAAGCAGGGCGAGACCGGCCGCCAGCCCTCTACCGCGCCAGGATGCTCGTCCGGGCGCGGCAGGCAGGGGTGCGTCTCCAGTCATGTCTGTGCTTCCGTTCGACGCGAGAGTGCGATCAGCGAGAGCAGGATCAAGAGCAGACCCAATATCAGCTTCAGGTCAGACAGGGTCGCTGTTCGGGGCAAGAGGACTTCCTCGACCACAACCGGTGCCGCGTCGGTTGGCTTGGCGGCACGTTTTGGGGCGACCACCACCGGCTCCGGCGCGGGTTCCATATTGAAGGTGCCATCTTCGCCGAACACTTTCTCGAAATCCCATCCCTCCGGGAAGTTGAGGGGCACGTCTCGTGCCACCAGACGGTCTCCATCAGGGCGTGATGGCGTGACGTCGACCGCGACCAGACTGGTCAGTCGAGAGATCAGACTGTGGTCGAGGGCGATTTTGAGGATGGCGGCATCAAGCGTTTCCCTGGCTGACGACCGGCGGGCGCGGTCGAGTTCCAGCGCCGCAATCTTCTTGCGCGCCCAGAGCTTCGATACGCCGGTGCGGGGGCTGGCCTGGTCCAGTTTCAACGTGACCTCCCAGGGTTGGGTGCCGCTGGTGCCGGTCAGCACCACGTCGCCGGAACCGGTATCTGACCGGGCTGCGATGGACAGGGTCTCGCCCTGATACACATCCGGGATCAGCGTGTAGGACGTATCGACCGCAGCGCCCTTCGGCCAGGTCAGCGCGAGATCTGTAATCGCCGGGGTTTCGAGCTTGTTGAACAAGGCATTCATTCGCTCCGCGACTTCCGTCACGGATCCGATATGAGTGAATGTGCCTCGGCCGAGCTCAGCCGCGCGCGACATGAAAAAGCTGTTCGGAGCCGAACCGATTCCGACGGTAAAGATACGGGCTTCGCCGCGCCGGGCGGCGATGGTGTCAAACAGATCCTGCTCGTTGCCGATAGCGCCGTCTGTCAGGAAGATGACCTGTTTCAGCCGCCCTGTATCTTCGTGTGAGTCTCGCAAGGCGGTCTCCAGGGCGGGCAACATTTGCGTCCCGCCGCTTGCTTGCAGTCCCTCGATCCAGTTTACGGCGGTGCGTTTATATTGCGCGGTCGCCGGGCGCGGCGCGTTGAATAGGGTTCGCGTGGAATTGTCGAATTCGATAATGTTGAACACATCGGTTTCATTCAGGCGCGCGACCGCAAGGCTGAGGCTTTGCCGGGCCTGACGAATACTGGCGCCGCCCATGGAACCAGAAGTGTCGATGACGAAAGTAATATCACGCGCTGGAATGGCCGTCGTCAGATCTGGGTCGGGCGGGGTGATCATCAGGAGGTAAAAATCCTCCCCCTGGATGACTTCTGAAAATAGCGCGGCGCGGGGGCTTTTTTCCGAGCGCGGGGACCAAACCAGTTCGAAATCCCGATTGGCTGGAACACTTTCGTCTTTCAGCGTCAGGGTCGCGTTTTCTTCCCCATCTCGGATGGTTTGCATCTCATGATAAGAAGAGGTGAGCGTTCCAAGCGGAAACCCCGCTTCTATATCAACAGTCAGACGCACCGGATTGGTCACAACATAGTCGGGATTGTGATAGGGTGGTGTGATGCGATCGCGATCAGGAACGGGATCCGAGATCGCCCATCCGCTCGTCTCGTCAATGCTGGCGGTCAGCACTTTGGCGGGCGGATTATAGCGCGGGGCAACAACCATCGGGAACCGCAGAGAGAAGCGGCCATCATCGATCCTGATGGTCTCCTGATACTCGATCTGGACCACAACGGTTTCGCCGGGACCGATATTGGCGACGCTATTGGTGAAAATGTTGGCCCGTTCCTGTTCCATCAGGCTCGCCTTGCGGCCTTCGGCTTTGGCCGCTTCGTAGATTTTTCTGGCCTGCTGGCGTTCCTTGATCTGACCTTCTATGAAGCGATCACCGATTTGCATGCGCAGCGTATCGACAGCACTTTCGTCTGGCAGGGGGAAGACATAGATGCCTTCCACCCAGGCATCCGACGTGTTCTCAAATCTCTGCGTGACTTTGGTGCGAGCGATCGGTCCTGAAATGTCGATATCGACATCGGTGATCAGCGATGGGGCGGAGATGTATTTTCCAACCGTGTCGGTTTCCAGCAATAGCGTGCCGCTGGTCTGCTCATTGGGGGTGACCATGCGCGGCTCGCCCTGGGCCTGGGCAAGCGATGGGGCCGTCATCAAGATCGATAGGATGGGGAGAAGCCGTAATGTGAGGCGGCGAGTGGAGGGGGCGAATTGGGTCATGGGCGCGTCCTGCTTGCTGTTTGTGAGCCGACAGGCTGCAAGACAAATGCGGCGTGGGTTGCGATGGGACGCGGCAATCCCACGACCATCTCGGGTTAAAAAAACGGCAAGGTTAATCCTTGCCGTCACAATTGAGACGATGGGACAAGAACGGGCGGGCGCTTTGCTTGGAGCCTCATTGCGCTGGCCGGCACCAGTGACGCAGCGGCTGATTTCGAACCACGGATGCGGATCCGGCTGACTTTGTAGGGGATAAATCTCGATTTGACTTCCCCAGCGTCGTCGCCCCACCTCCTGTCTTGAACAATCAGAGAGGACACCCGATGAAAGTTGCAGCCGTCAAGAAACCCGGAGGCCCCGGTAACCTGATCATTGAAGAGCGCCCAGATCCCGTCGCCGGGCCGGGTGAGGTCCTGGTGCGGATCAAGGCTTCATCGCTCAACTATCATGATTTCGTTGTGGTCATGGGCGGGATCCCGACCGATGATGGCCGCATTCCCATGTCGGATGGCGCCGGCGAAGTGGTGGCCGTCGGCGACGGCGTTACCAGGTTCAAACCGGGTGACCATGTGCTGAGCCTGTTCTTTCCAGATTGGTTGAAAGGCGAGATTGATGCGCTCGGATTTGGCGGCGTACCGGGCGATGGCGCGGATGGATTTGCGGCGGAATTGGTGGCCATGCCGGAAACCGCCTTTACGAGAATGCCTGCGGGCTATTCCTTCACCGAAGCTGCGACCCTGCCATGCGCAGCCTTGACCGCCTGGCGCGGGATGTTTGTCGAAGGCTCGGTCAAGCCAGGTGACTGGGTGCTGACGCAAGGCACAGGCGGGGTTTCGGTCTTCGCCTTGCAATTTGCCAAAGCGGCTGGCGCGCGGGTGATATCCACCTCGTCGTCAAATGAGAAACTGGAACGCATGAAAGCGCTCGGCGCAGATCACGTCATCAATTACAAAGAGACGCCGGAATGGGGCCGCAAGGCGTTTGAACTGACCGGTGGTCGCGGCGTCGACGAAGTCGTCGAGATTGGTGGCCCTGGCACGATGGCGCAATCCATTCAGGCTTGCCGGGTCGGCGGGCACATCTCACTCATAGGGGTTCTGACCGGTGTCTCAGGTGAAGTGCCGACCGCGGCCTTCTTTTCCAAGAACCTGACCATGTCCGGCATCACGGTTGGCTCTGGCGAGCATCAGGAAGACATGATCGCCGCGATCGAGGCGAGCAATATCAAGCCCGTCCTCGACAAGGATTTCCCGCTTGAACAAATCGCCGACGCGTTTGCCCATCAGGCCAGCCAGCAGCATTTCGGCAAGATCACTCTGTCGATCTAGGCCCCGCGGCAATCGCCGCATCGATCAGGTGTTCCATTTGAACAGGGAAGGCCTGATCGATTTCGGCATACGTCTCTGCGCCGAAAATGCCGGTCAGGGTCGGGGCGGAGATGCCATAATAATTGATCGCGCCCAAAAGCTGATAGACCATGGCAAAAGCGTCGACATCGCTCGCCTTTTGCCAGTTCGGGATCGCTTTGAGCATCTTCGTGAGACTATCGAGAAACGGCTTGAGATACCACGTGCCGGCGGTATCAGCGCGGCGCTTATTGTCCAGCACTTCGCGCATCAGCAGCCGTGTCGGCGCTGGGCCGCGCGCGAACGGGGCATGCAGTTTCAGTAAATAGGCTTTTAAAAGATCAGCCGGGTCAGTTTCGACTCGTGTGGTCGCTGATTCCAGCGCGGCAAACTGCGTGGAGATACGCTTCAACACCTCGCCATAGAGTTTCTCCTTGCTGCCAAAATGGTGCAGCAGAGCCTGTTTGGTGAGCCCCAATTGATTGGCAATTGCAGCGATACTGACGCCATAAAAGCCGCGTTCCGAAAATAGCGACTCCGCAGTGTCGAGAAATTGTTCGCGTGTGTCGTTGGCCATGCAAGCTCCAGAATCTTCTTGACAACCTACCATACGGTAAGTATCAAAACTTACCAAACGGTAAGTGTTGAAAAATAGGCGTGCTGAGGAGGAGCTTCGATGAACCGAGAGACAGAATTGCAACTGATCGACGAGCTACTCTCGATCAAGGCGGATAAATCCTTCTATCTGGACGAGACGGTCACCCGAAATCCGGTGGATCATTATCTCAGCGAAGAGCGGTTTCAACGTGAGCGGGATGACATCTTCAAACGCGTCCCGATGGTTGCTGCGCATGGTTCTGAACTGGCCAAACCTGGCGATTTCCTGCGCCGCGATGTGGCTGGTCTGCCGGTTCTGCTGACTCGCCACAAGTCTGGCGAAGTGCATGCATTTCTGAACGCGTGTCGGCATCGCGGCACGCGCCTGGTCGATGATGAGAAAGGGTGCAAGCATCGCTTTTCATGTCCCTATCATGCCTGGACCTATGCCAATTCCGGAGAGCTGATCGCCGCCCCGCATTTTGACCAGGGCTTTGATGGTGTCGAGAAGTCGGACCTCGGCCTGATCGCCTTGAAGTGCGAAGAGCGGTTCGGCTTTGTCTGGGTCAGTGTCAGCGAAGATGCGATCAGCCTCGATGAGCATATCGGTGAGATTGCGACCGAACTGGATGCGTTGCAG
>JBCCCT010000179.1:0-7092 GCA_039033355.1 Pseudomonadota bacterium
TCTCGCGGGACATAGGGACCTAAGAACCTGAGAACAACTGGTTTTTGACGTTAGCTGTACTCAATTCTCAGCAAATGACGCCGCGTCGTGCATGGACTTCGCGGAACGAACGTATTTCAAGCGAATGAGAAGCGAAAGGGAGACGTCCGGTGGCAGAGATGATGAAGCAAGTCGTGCTGCGGCAATATTGTGTGGGCCCCCCGAAGCCCGATGATTTCGAGATCGTCGAGAAAGACGCCCCGATTCCGAATGACGGGCAGTTTCGCGTTCGTCATATCTGGAATTCCGTCGACCCCGGCACGCGATCGCGCCTGTCGGGTGGCGACAGTTATGCGGCGGCTCTACCGCTCGGCAAAGCGATTGACGGGTTCAGTGTCGGCGTGGTCGATGCCTCGGAACATGCTGATTATCCCGTCGGCACCAAGGTCTTTTGTGCTGGCGGTTGGCGCACCCATACCATCCAGACCGGCAAGGGCTTTATCGGCAAAGTGCCGGACGCCGTTCCCTTGCCGCTATCGCTGTGGATTGGCGTACTCGGGGTACCCGGACTCACCGCCTGGTTCGGCTTGAAATCGGTGGCCAAATTTGCCGACGGCGATCGCGTCCTGGTCACTTCGGCTGCGGGCCCGGTCGGCGCGACAGCCGGACAGCTCGCCAAGGCGGGCGGCGCCGCGCAAGTCATTGGTGTGGCGGGCAGTGATTCCAAATGCCAATGGCTGGTCGACGAGGCCGGCTTTGACGCGGCGATCAATTACAAGACCACGCCAGATCTCGACGGCGCCATTCGAGATGCCATGCCGGAGGGAGTCGATCTTCTGTTCGACAATGTCGGCAATGCCATGGTCAATCGCGTCTTGCCCATGATGCGCCTGAATGGACGCATCTGTATTTCCGGGCAGGTCGCCGATTATAATCTCAGCCCGGAAGAGACCCCGGGCATCGTCAATACCAAGCCTTTCATTACCCATCGTGTGTTGATGCAGGGCCTGGTCGTGTTCGACTTTGCGCGCGAGTTCCCGGTCGCGCTGAATGAGATGGCGGGCCTGATCGGGACTGGCCAGCTCAAGCTCAAGGAAGAACGGTTTGACGGCATCGAGACCATGCCGGACGCGTTTTGCGGCCTGTTTCGCGGCGAGAATTTTGGTCGCCGCGTTGTACAAGTCGGATCAGAAGCTTAGGCTCCCTGGGCAGTGGGGCTGAAAAGCCAAATAAAACAGGAGCGGGGAATGAAACGCATATGGAGTGCGATCGGCCTGGCAATGCTGATGAGCTTCGGGCTCACGGATACAAATGCACAGGACGCCGAACAGGCAACCCCGGAGCCCGCCCTTGAAATTGAGCAAGTGCACCCGGCCTGGGAAGATTTTTCCCCCAGCTTCACCCCATATGTTTGTCCGTTCCACACCGCGGCGCCGAAATATGATCCTGATGAATTCATCTGTGGTTATGTCCTGGTGCCAGAAGATCGCACGCGCCCAGACAGCCGCCTGATCAAACTGTCTGTGCTCAAGATCGTCTCGACCAGCGACAATCCGGAGCGTCGGGCGGTCATGCGTCTCACCGGTGGCCCAGGCGGCCCTTCTCTGGGAGCGGGTCGTATTCGCGCCTATCAGGGCGCCAATACCCGTACGTTCCGGGACGCCGCTGATCTGATTTTCTTTGATCAACGTGGCATTGGCTATTCAGAAGCCCATTTCTGCCGCGCGGTGCCGCGCAGTTTTCAATTTGGGGTCTCGATCGAAGACGGCATCGAACGCTCGAAGGCGGCGTTCGAAACCTGTCTCGCAGATGCCCGGGCTGAAGGTATTCTGGTCGATGGTTACACAACCTGGCAGAACGCCATGGACGTCCGTGATATTCGCAAGGCGCTCGGCTATGACCAATGGACCCTGTTTGGTGTCTCTTATGGCACCTCGCTTGGACAAGCCGTTATTCAGGTCGATGAAGCCGGGGTCAGCGCCGCCATTCTCGACAGTGTGGTGCCGGCCGTGGCGCTCGACACGGGTGGATGGGGCGCCATTGCCTATGGCTTTCGGTCCGCTCTCGACGCGATCAGCGCCGATTGCGCCGCCGATAAGGCCTGTGCCCGGGATATTGGCAGTTTCTCAGATCGGTTCATTGCCGCGTTCCAGGCCTATGATGAAGACCCGCTTGTTCTCGAAGATCTCGACCCGGGGTCTGTCCTGAACGGACGCCTGGTCATGGACGGCGATCTGGCCGCCGGCGCTGTTTTTCAGGCCCTGTACCGAAACAATCTGTTCGCAGATTTTCCATCGCTGCTTGTCGCGCTCGAAAACCGCGATGAAGTCGCCTTGCGGGCTTATGTCGAAGTTCTCGGACAGGTGATCGACCATAGTGCCGGTAATGGCCTGGAGCTGGTCGCCAATTGCCGCAGCGCCATCGGCGTGACGGATGCACAATACGAAGCCATGCGGGTGGCCGAGCCAGATCTTTCACGATGGACCGGCACGGTCGAGTGGGATGAAATCTGCGCGGCGGTCTATCGCATGGATCCCGACCCGTCCGTGCAGCGCATGGTCACCGATGTGCCGATTCTGGTCGCGGCTGGCACAGTCGATCCGATCACACCCCCGAATTACAGCCAGTCAATCATGTCAGGCCTGCCGAACGCGCAATATGTCGAATTCCCTTATACGGGCCATGGCGCCTTGTTCAGCAACTCGCCCGGCTGCGGTCAGGATCTCTGGGTCGCATTTGTCAAAGATCCGATGGCGCCGCTCGATACGTCTTGCATTGCAGACGTACAAGCCCCGCAATTCCTGACCCGTTTGAAAGAAACCAAGGGGCCCTATCATTTCGCGCGCGGGCTTCAATCCGGCAATTATCCGAACCTGATCATCGCCTTGGCGGTCGGCTTGCTGATCGCGCTCCTCATGTTCCCGCTCGGCTGGATGGCGCGCAAGATCCAAGGCACCGCACCGGTCAGCTTTGATCAGGCACGTCCGATCGCCTGGCTCGGTGCGCTCGTGTCCCTGGTCGGGCTCGGCTGGGCGATCAAGCAAATTCTGAACACGGCGACGAACCATGCCATGTCTCTGCCAATCGGAGTCCTGCCATCGACAGGCTGGGCCTTCTGGCTGGCTTTGATTGGATTTGCGCTGACCGGTTACGCTTTGTACCGCGGCATCAAGAGTCCAGGCTTTGGCCGTCAGCAGATCGGCACATCGATGGGGCTGGTGATCATCTGTGTCTCCGCGCTCGGACTGCTCGGCTTCATTCTGTCGCTGGGTCTCGGACCATTCTAACGCAGGTCCCGCACCGTCAGGCCTGTTCAAACCGATCAATTGCACCAAGATTGAGATCAAAGGATTTCTCAATATGACCACACCGTTCGACATCACATCTGCCGCCTATTCTCGCTTCACCTTTGAACGACAGGACCGGGTCCTGACTGCCGCCATCACATCCGATCATCCGGTCAACGGCGTGGATGCGGCCATGCACGAAGAGCTCGGCCGGGTCTTTACCGACCTGCAGCGCGACAGTGACAGTGACATCATCATCCTGACTGGCAAAGGCCGCGCGTTTTGCGCCGGCGGTGACTTTGACTGGTTTGACGAGCAAATCTCTGACCCGAGCAAGTTTCGCGACATTGCCTGGGAGGCAAAGCGGATCGTGACCTCGCTCCTGGATATGGAAAAGCCGATCATCTGTCGCCTCAATGGCGCCGCCGCCGGGCTGGGCGCCACGATTGCGCTGCTCTGCGATATGATCGTTTCAGATGAAACCGCGCGGATTGGCGACCCGCATGTCAAAGTCGGTCTGGTGGCCGGCGATGGCGGCGCGGTGATCTGGCCGCAGCTCATTGGCTTTGCCAAGGCCAAGGAACTTCTGATGACCGGTGATCTGCTGACCGCGAAAGAAGCGCAAGACCTTGGCTTGATCAATTATGCCGTCCCGGCCGATCAGCTCGACGCGAAAGTTGCGGAACTGCTGACCAAGCTGCAGGGCAATCCGAAATGGGCGGTCCGCTGGACCAAGACGGTGACCAATATCCCATTGCGCGCCCTGGCGGCGCAGATGATGGATGCGAGCGTCGGTTGGGAAAGCGTGTCCAACTATATGGATGACCGCAAGGAAGCGGTGGATGCCTTCCGCGAAAAACGCGCGCCCAAGCTGACCGGTGAGTAGTTTGCATGCGCTGAAGGGTATTCTCTCTACGCTGGTAATACTGGCGTTTCCGTCAGGATCCGCGGCAGCAGATCTTTGCTCAAAGCAAAAGCAATTACGCCTTCTAAGAGCGGGCGCAGTCCCAATTCGCTATGAGCAAATCGTTCCGAATTATTCGGATCGATCTGTTTTGCCGGTTCTTATCAAAAAGATCGAGAAATGGGGGTGCATGCCAAACGGCCACAGTTTTCTTTTCGTGATTGATACGCAGCACCCGGGCCTGCTTATCCCACAGGATATGCGACTCTTATACCCTGACGAGATGTCCTTGATACTGGAATATCAATTCGACCGTGTTCGGGTTGGAAAAACCTCATTCACGGCACAATTGTGGTTTGATGGCGAGGCCAAGCGCGTAATTGTCCCATATGAGAGCATTTCGAGATTTGTAGATGAACCAGCGGAAATCGACATCGCCTTTTGAATGCTATCCGAGCTTGTGCAAACGCGCGGCCCCGAAGGACCGCGCGCTGCTGGGAGGAAGCTGGATCAGCTTTTGATCCGGACGCCGTCTTTTGCGGCGAGTTCGATCACGTCAGGGGCCGCCAGGCTCTCAACCACATCTGCCACCATCGCGTGCTGGCAAGCCCGCCGTGCAGATGTTCGCGCCGCGATAAAGTGGCTGCCCATGTCAGTCTTGCACGCTGCCCAGGCCTGTTTGCGGATGCTTTGGTAGATCTCAGCCGCTGGCGCATCGAGATCGATCTGAACTTCTACCGTTTCAGGTTCCGATGCGAAGGCTGGTGCGAACGCGACCGCGGCAAGGCTGGCAAAGGTGGCGATGAGGGTTTTGGGAGGACGCATGATAGGGTTTCCTTTTTCTGATTCACAACCTGACTGGCTGTGAGCTGAACCAACCAGATCCTGCCGCTCAAGGCTCCGCAATCGCGAAAATGCGGGTGCTTTTTCAAATCTGCGAACGCTTTTTCAAAACTGAGAAGGGTTTGACCTTTTTCGATTTGTCGCCTATCTCCCTGCCTCTCGTGGTGATTTGGTCGGTCGGCTTGCAGCCACGTTAAACAAGTCGCTAAAAGGCCGTGCGGAACTGACCTGAACGTCCCTTGTCCGCCTTCCTGATAGCGAGAAGATCTGAACGGAGAGGCGCATGCCGATCAAAATTCCGGATTCCCTGCCGGCGCGGGAAACGCTCGCTGAGGAAGGTGTCGCCGTCCTGTCGGATTCTGACGCCATTCGACAAGACATTCGTCCGCTTCAGATTGGCTTGTTGAATCTGATGCCGAACAAGATCCGCACCGAAACCCAGATTGCCCGCTTGATCGGCGCCAGCCCGCTACAGATCGAAATGACCCTGGTCATGGTCGGCGGGCACAAGCCGAAAAATACCAGCCAGGAGCATTTGATCAGCTTCTATCAGAATTGGGACGCCGTGAAGCATCGCAAGTTTGATGGCTTCATCATTACCGGGGCCCCGATTGAAACGCTGCCCTTCGAAGATGTGACCTATTGGGATGAACTGACCCAGATCTTCGAATGGACGCGAACGCATGTGCATTCGAACTTTTTCATCTGTTGGGGCGCCATGGCGGCCGCCTATCATTTCCATGGCGTACCGAAACATCTGCTGGGGGAGAAGGCGTTCGGCGTCTATCGGCACCGCAATCTCGCCCCCGCCTCGCCTTATCTGTCCGGGTTCAGCGATGATTTTCAGATCCCGGTCAGTCGCTGGACCGAAGTCCGCGCCGCAGATATCGCAAAGGCGCCAGCGCTGAACATTCTGATGGATAGTGATTTTACCGGGCCCTGCCTGCTCTCCGACCCGGCGACGCGCAGTCTCTATTGTTTCAATCACATCGAATATGATTCGACTTCATTGAAGGAAGAGTATGACCGCGACATCGCCGCCGGCAAAACGATCCGACCGCCGCACGGCTATTTCCCGCATGATGATGTCACGGCGCCACCGCAAAACCGCTGGCGGAGCCATGCCCATCTTCTGTTCGGCAACTGGATTAACCAGGTCTATCAAACCGTGCCATATGACATTCAGGAGATTGGCCTGTAATTGAGCGCATGGCGAATGCTCTGGTCCCTGAACTCTATGTCTCGAATCTGGAGACAAGCCTTGTCTTCTATATCGAGGTGCTCGGCTTTGAGGTGGCCTATGATCGGCCTGCAGAAAAGTTCGCCTATCTGCATCGAGACGGCGCGGAGTTGATGCTCGAGCAAGTGGGCGAGAAGAGCTGGCTTACGAGCGAGCTCACCCATCCCTTTGGGCGCGGCGTGAACTTTCAGATCCAGGTGGCCGAGGTTACACCTTTCTACGAGGCCTGCCTGCAGACGGCTGCTGTCATCAAGGTTCCACTCGAACGGCGCGAATATGAAACCGGCGATCGAACCATCATCCAGACGCAATTTGTCGTTCAGGATCCGGATGGCTATCTGATCCGATTGGCGGAGATCGAAACATGATCCGGATTCGCCGCGCGACCGTGGAAGACGCGGACTTCATTGTCGAAACCTATCGCCCATTTGCCGAAGCGCATTACGCCTCGTTCGAACGCACCGCGCCTGACGCTGAAGAAATTTTCAAGCGCATCACTGATGCCGGTGAGTTCTATCCCTGGCTGGTCGCGGAAGATGACGCGCCGCTGGCCTATGCTTATGCGTCGCCGCATCGGACACGGGCCGCCTACCGGTCTTCCGTCGACACCACGATTTACGCAGCGCCGCAGGCGCGCGGAAAAGGCGTCGGGAAGGCGCTCTATGGCGCCCTGTTCGACATCCTCACGCGCCAGAATTACGTCATGGCCTTTGCCGGCATTGTGGTGCCGAACGCGGCCAGCATTGGCGTTCACAGAGCCATGGGATTCAAACTGATCGGCACCTATCCGAATGTTGGCTACAAGCTGGGCGCCTGGCGCGACACGCAATGGTGGGGCA
>JBCCCT010000180.1:0-6986 GCA_039033355.1 Pseudomonadota bacterium
ATCGAGAATTGCCCAACCGGGACGGTGAAGACGCGGATCATGGCTGCAAAGGCTGCACTGATGCGCTGTTTGCAGCGGTCTGAATGATTATTTCAGGCTGACACTCTCGACGAGATCCGTTTCGGCTTCCAGGGCAGCCAGCGCATCATCGCGCGTGGTCTCTGTTTCAAACGCTACAGTGTAAAGACCGATCGCGCTCGGTCCCGCGATGATTTCGCCATTCACCTCTTTCAACACGCGGGTGAGGGCCTCGGCGGTGGCGGAGGGTTGGAACACCACGTTCACTGCTGGTGTATTCGCGTCAGTCGCGGACGCCGTAACATAGGTCTCGGCTGGCGCTTGCGTGGACGGTTGAATCAAGACCGCTGTTTGCAACGCGGCAACGATGGCCAGTGCCGCAGCCGCATATTTCCAGATGTGACTATTGTCATTGGCAGCGACCGGTACCTGTTCCGCCGAGATCGCGTTTGAAAGACGCTTCCATCCGAACTCATCTGCGGCCCTCTCCGTTCTAAGTGGCGACACGGCGCGATGCAGGCCTTGAAGATAAGCGATTTCATCGGCCAGTTTCGGATCCTCGGGCAGGCGCGCTTCAATGGCGGCTCTGACGTCAACTGACGCCGAACCGCGCGCATATTCCAGAACCAGCTCACTCAAAGCATCTTCAGAGAGTTTGGAAAGATCGATGGTCATTATTTAAAGCCCATTAGGTCGCGTTACAGGGTTTAGTCGTATGAATAGGCGGATCGGTTCACATTTTTTTGTATTGGCTTGCATCCTTCGGATTTTTATGGGGATTTGAAATGAAAACAAGCCGCCTTTGAGGGATGTTGGGCTGGTCTAGTATGATGAAAACAATGCAAGCCTGTTTGGCCAGAGCGTCTCTATGCGCGGCGGTACTATTACCGTTCGCCGAGGTCAGCTTCGCCGATCCGACCTTTGTGTTCGGTGGGGACGCGCGTTTGCTCTTTGATCATATCGACCAGGACAGTTTTCCTGACACGAGCACCGCACTGACTTTAAGCGTGCGTGCGTCTGCTGAATGGACGGCCGTTGACTGGCTGTCAGGCCTGATTGAAATCGAAGGGGTAGGCGCCCTGATTGATGATTTTAGCGACTTACCAGGTCCCGGCTTGAACAAGCCGCTGATACCGGACCCCGATCATCTCGACATTAATCGCCTGCAAATCCAGGCGGATCTCGGACAAGATAGTTTCATCACGCTCGGCCGTCAGACCTTGCGTATAGATGATCAGCGGTTTTTAGGGATGGCGCCCTTTCGGCAGAATACGCGCAGCTATGATGCGGTGCGGCTGTCGGCGCGAACACAGAGCGCACACACATTCCAGGCGGGCTATATTGCCAAGGTCAATCGCCCGCTTGGCAATCGTACGCCGCTCGGTGAGTTTGAGTCAGACTCCTGGTTTGCCAATGCCAATGTCCAGACGCCCATCGGGCGAGTGGGTTTGTTTCATTACGCCCTGGATCTTGAAACCGGGCCCGATGCCAATCGCAATCGCACGCTGTCATCCCAGACCAGCGGCATTCGCTTTGATGGCCGGTATCACCGTTCGGACCTCAAATTCGACTTCGAAGCCTCTTATGCGCAACAAACCGACCATGCTGACAATCCGCTCAGCTATTCGGCTGATTATTATCTGGTCGATGTCAAAACCTTCATTGCCAGTCTCGAGGCCAGTTTGCGATATGAAGTCCTGGGAGCCGGGGGCGCGCAGGCATTCCAAACGCCTTTGGCGTCACTGCACAAGTTCCAGGGCGAAGCCGACGTGTTCCTGAGTACCCCGATAGATGGCATTGCCGACACGTCTTTGAGTCTGAAATATAATGGCGGTAGCTTTGGTCCGTTCAAGGACATCACGCCCACGGTTCGCGTGCACCAGTTTGAAGCGGATCGCGGCGGCGCAACTTATGGCCAGGAGATAGATCTCGCTGTGCAGGCGAAGCTCGCAGACTTCAAACTCAAACTCGCGCTCGCCGATTACCGCGCCGATGCTTTTGCCAGCGACCGTCAGCGTGTTTTTGCAGCAATCAGCAAGCGGTTCTGATTTTTTCTGAACCGATTGCGGACCTGATACGACATAGGGGCGACTTGTTCAGGATAATGATATGTTGAAACAGCTATCTCCTCTCTTCGCGTCTTGCGCGCTCGCGGCTTGTCTGGCGGGCTGTGCGGTGACGAATTCAACCGCGTCTGCCAATGGCGCTGACACATCCGCTGCGGCATCTGACGAAACACTTTTTGAAGATGACAATGTGCTCATCCTGCTCGCCTCCGAGCAGGAAGCCAATGAGCTCACCATCAATGTCAGCCGGCGTGGTTATCAACTCATCGATCGCCAATTCCTGGAAAGCCTGGACCTGATTCTGCTCGATTTCGCCCGGCCACCTGGCATCAGCGATGAAGTCGCGGTCAATGACATGCAGATGATGAGTCCCTCCGCTTTGGTCGGCCTCGACAACATCTACAGAGCGCAGGCTAAAATGAACGCAGTTTCTCAGGCTAACGGCCGGGAATATGCCAACCTGTTGTTGGAATGGCCCGAACAGGGCTGTCCGGCAATGACGGCGGTCGGGATCATAGACGGCTATCTGTCCGATCGCATGTCAGGGTTGAACGCATCTCAGATTGTCAGTCACAATTTTGCGCGCCGCAACTCAATCGAAAGCGAGCATGCCGAGACGGTCGCAAGCTTGATCAGCGGACCAGGTCGGCTTCGGGACGTGATGATCTATTCGGCCGGCGTGGTGGGTCCGTCTGAAAACGGCCGATCCGGTAGCGGCACCAAGGAATTGCTGCTCGCCTTTGATTGGTTGCGAAAACAAGACGTGCGGGTTGTGAATGTCAGCCTCGCCGGACCTTACAATCCACTCCTCGAGAGCGTGGTCGATTTGCTCGTCGCTGATGGCATGGTGATTGTCGCCGCGGTTGGTAATGAAGGACCTGAGGCGCCGCCGCGCTATCCGGCGGCGTTCGATGGCGTCATTGCCGTAACGGCGATCGATGCCGATCAGAATGTGTTTGGTCGCGCTGTTCAGGGCGATCATGTCGAGTATGCGGCGCCCGGTGTCGATGTGTTGATACAGACCGGGCAGGAGTCCGGTCGCTATGTCAGCGGAACATCCTTCGCCGCGCCATTCGTCACGGCCTTGATCGCGGCAGACGAGTCCCGGTCTTTTGACGCGAGCACCGACTCCGTACGGTCTTATCTGAAGCGCAATGTATTCGACCTCGGCGAGACGGGCCCGGATCCGGTGTTCGGACATGGCCTGGTGCGCGCAGCTAATGTCTGCGCAAACGAACAAGACGAGGTGTCGTGATGAGACGCCTATCCTTCAGCCTCGCACTCATGGCAGCGTCGTCTCTGTCAGTCGTAGCACAAGAGCCAACGATTTTACTCGATGAAGGTTCTGAACTGACGGCGATCGAGATTGCCGCAACCGATCCTGCGCCGGGCTTGTGTCTGCCCATTGCAGATGCGATGCAGGCTGCAGCATCGGCCAGCCCGGACGTCGCGGTCGCACAAGCCCAGATTGCTGGGGCGAAGGCAGACCTTCGATTGGCGCGCTCTCTGTCGCGTCCGCAAGTCTCGAGCTTTGCCCGTACGCAGGCTGGCGATGGCGGCTTGACCGGAAATGCCATCGACAATCAGGTTGGTTTGCGCGCCTCGCAACGGCTCTGGGATTTCGGCGATGCTCGTTATGCCCGTGAGGCGGCAACCAGTCGTGTCGGCGCAGCGGAGCAAACGCAGTTGAGCGTCGAAGCCGATGCGGCGCGTCGTGTGGCCTTGTCTTATATCTCGGCGCTCGAAGCGTATGAGCGCAAAGGTGTGACCAGTGAGCGAGAGGATTATTTCCGGCGTCAATTGGTGGCCCTGCAGACGGCGCTCGAAATTGGCGGCGCAACCCGGTCGGAAGTGGCTGAAGTTGCCGCACGCCTGGCGGAAGCCGAAGCAGAGCGGTTCGAGATTGAGTTTCTGATCGAACAAAGCACTCTGCAAGTCGCGACCGATGTGAACCGGTCCGTCAATCTCTGCTATGACCGCTCGCCTGTGCTTCCGGGAACGGCAGAAGGCTTTAGCGATATGGAAACCGACCTCGCCCTGATCACCAATCCGAACATCGAGGCGGCCCGCAAAAGTCTTGGCAGTTTGAAAGCCGACCAGGAACGGGCCAAGCGGGAACGGTTGCCGGTGATCGACGTCGTTGCCATCGGATCCTATGCCTATCTCGACCAGTTCAATACCTGGGAGTTCCGCGATCGTGTCGGGATTGATGTGTCCGTCCCGATCTTCTCCGGGTCGGCGCTGAATGCCAGGTCGCAAGCCGCGGATGCTGAAGTAGCGCGCGCCCGCGCGGATCTCATCCGACAGCGCCGCCAATTGCGCGAAGACATTCTGATCACGCGCCGTCGCGCCTTGTCTCTCTACGCACAAAGTGTGCGACGGGCGAGCGTCGAGGATCGCAAGCTCGAGCAATTCGAGGCCGCGGAAATCGAGTTTGATGCCGGCTTGAAAACGCTGCCGGACCTGGTCGAGGATCGACTCGACTATGAACAGGCCCGGATTGCTCTGATCCAGGTGAAGTATGCGCTGTTGACGGAACGGCTCAATCTGCTGGCGCTCACCGGGCAGCTAGGTGGTCAGGGTTAGTTTGTAGGGGTTGCGTGGACGCGCGACATCAGGTGAGATAAAAACTGAATAGATAAAACAAGTTGGAGTCATTGCGTGGCACAGAAAAAGGGCGGCGATCCGGTGCAGAAGGCCGTCGCATCGCTGGAAGATCGGGTCAACGAACTTGGCAAGGCCGTATTCGGGTCCGAGAACTTTGGCAAAGTGATGAACACGGCCGTCACTACGCAAGCGCGTGTGCAAAAACGGTTCAGCGATCGCATGGGCAAGAACCTCCATTTCTATAATATGCCGACGCAGGAAGATATTGTTTTGCTGGCTGAACAATGCGGTCGCATTGAAGAACGCATGATCACGATTGAAGCCATGCTGCACGAATTATTGGGCAAGAAGACAAGCGGCGCTCGCAGCGGACCGGCGCGTACCAAAAAGCCAAAATCGGCAACGCGTTCAAAGACCACGACTAAAGACTGATCGCTTCAATGGGAGGGCTTTCGTTGGCCAAGACGAAAGAGAAAGAAAAATCGACGGGCGATCGGATCCGTCAACTCGTCGACCGGACCATTCAGCGTAACATTAATGGTGTTTCCTACTTCCTGTCTGACGACCCGCCGGTCGGCCAAACGCGAAAAGATGTCATTCACCAGCGCGGCACGCTGCAACTCTTCCATTATCATCCGCTCAGCGATGAAGTTTACAAGACGCCGGTTCTGATCGTCACGCCGACATCGAACCGATCTTACGTGCTCGACATGATGCCCGGCGTCAGTCTGGTCGAGTTTCTATTGAAAGCCGGGTATGATGTCTTCCTGATGGACTGGCAGCCGCCGCGACCGGAAGAAAAGAAACTCACTTTACAGGACTATTCTCAGACCTTCATCCAGGAATGCCTCGACATCGTGGCGCGAGAGACGGGTGAGGACGATGCCAGTCTGATCGGCTATTGCATGGGCGGCGTGCTCGCGACCATCTTCACCGCGTCAATGAAAGGCGCCGGTGTACGCAACCTTGTTTGCTTCACAACGCCGATCAATTTCCACGAAATGGGCATGTTCACCAAGGTGACGGATCAAAAGCATTTCGAAGTCGATCGCATGGTCGATTTGATCGGGAATGTACCGCCAAATTTTGTCTTCCAGGGGTTTCAGATGACGGCGCCCGCGGGTCAGTCGGCGGCCCAGATCACGCTGTGGCGGAATATGTGGGACAGCGACTTTGTCGAGAATTTTCGCAAATATGATCGCTGGAGCAATGACATGCTGCCGCTGACCGGCGAGTATTTCCGCGAGACCGTGAAAGAGCTGTTCTGGGAAAACGGCTTGTATACCGGCAAACTCAGGGTGGGCGGCAAGTCGGCCAATCTTGAGAATATCACGGTGCCCATTTTTCACGCCTGCGCCCAACATGATTCACTGGTGCTTCCCGACGCAAGCGCGCCACTGACCGAATTGGTCGGGTCTGAGGACAAGACGAACATTGTGTTGAAAGGCGGCCATGTCAGCCTGGTGTGCGGCGCCAACGCCGTTGGCCGTATGTGGCCAGTGCTGGACGATTGGCTTTCTGAGAGGTCTGCATGACAAATCCTGATTACCCCAAAACGCTGTCACATGGATCTGGTGACATCCGCCTGCGCCTGCCCGAAGCTACGGACGTCGACGCCGTGCATCGTTTTGCGCAAGCCTTGCCTGACCATGACTTACTCTATCTCCGGCGCGATATTTCCAAGCGTCCGGTGGTTGATGCCTGGTTCGAGAGCATAGAAGCGGGTGACAGTCTGGCGCTTCTGGCAGAGCAGGACGGCAACCTGATTGGCATGTCAGGCATGATGCTCGATCGAAAATCCTGGTCGCCTCATGTTGGCGAAATTCGAGTGTTGCTGGGGCCGACGGCGCGCGGCAAGGGGCTTGGTCGGATCATGATCCAGGAGAGCTTCGCCCAGGCGATCGGCCAGGGCGTTGAGAAGATCATTGCGCAAATGACCCTTGATCAGTCCGCGGCGCGCGCTGTGTTCGAGGAAATGGGCTTCCAGCAAGAAGCTCTGCTCAAGGAGCATGTGCGCGATCGAAACGGCGAAGATCACGATATCATTATCATGTCGTGCGATGTGAACAGTGCGTCTGCGAGATTAGCGGCGCACAGATAATCACCGTCAAATGTACTTTTTGATCTTTTGAGCGATCAGATTTCGACCGATGTGCTTAGCAAACAGTCGTCCGCGCTGCTGCCTCCGACCGACACGCTATGCGCGCCGGGTTCCAAAACCCATGACCGGCCGCTCTCGGACCAATAGGACAGGTCTGCATCCGGTACGAAAAACTCAACGGTCCGCGTCTCGGA
>JBCCCT010000181.1:0-6938 GCA_039033355.1 Pseudomonadota bacterium
ACCATTAACAGCTCGCGAACCGGCTCGTGATCCTCGACCCAAAGAACTTTCATCAATCAACCCTTATGACTCTACCATGTTTCCCCGGCGCTTCTCGCCTAGCCCTCTTCTGAAACCCACATTGCCACGAGGGGATTACGGGATGGTAAAGCGAAAGTGACCAAAGTGTTGACAATGTTACAGATTCAGAGCCGCTGAGCCCCGTCGTCGCCAATCTGGCACGAACTGTGATAGAGTTTGCGCAATCTTCACCAAGCCCAGTAATAACAGGACTTATGACCAGTAAATCGCTCCCAGCCCCGACCACGCATGCGGCCTTTTTGGCCGAGCTGGAGTCGAGCGATGATCATATTGTCGATCGATTAATTAAAGAGCGCTGCCCGAGTTTTGTGGATCATTTTTCCTGGCCGGTGATTCGTCCCATGCTTTACACGCTGCTGGGCTATGATCGCGCCTGTCGCACGACCGACTATTTGCAGACCCTGAATGGCGGCGACAGCTTTGATCATCTGGCCGAGGAATTGTCCGTCGATCTGACCCTGAATGCGATCGAACGAATGCCCAAAGAGGGCCGACTTGTCGTCGCCGCCAATCACCCGACCGGGCTGGCGGACGGGGTCGCGGTCTGGGATGCCTTGCGGCGGGTCCGCCGGGACATTGTCTTCTTTGCCAATGCCGATGCCCTGCGGGTCAATCCGGGCTTTTCCGATGTGCTGATCCCGGTTGAATGGGTGCTCGACAAACGGTCACCTGCCAAGACGCGGGAGACGCTGCGCCTGGCCAAAGAAGCCTTTGCCGAGGAAAAATGTGTTGTCATCTTCCCATCCGGCAAACTCGCCAAGAAGATTGACGGCGTCCTGACCGAACAGGATTGGATGCCGACCGTGGTCAGCCTGGCCCGCAAGCACAAAGCTCCGGTCCAGCCCTTGAACCTGCAAGCGGCGAATTCCTGGCTGTATTACTTCTTTTCCAAGGTGAATGGCGAATTGCGCGATATCACCCTGTTCCACGAACTGCTGAACAAGCGCGGGTCTTCATTCGAAATGACATTCGGACCGCTGATCGATCCGGAACGGTTCGAAGGCGATGCCAATGCACATACGCTGGCATTGCGCGAATATGTGGCGACGCACTTGTCCGCGGGACCGAACACAGAGTGGACACAAGACGGATAGGGCCGTCCTCTTGAGAACGGCCCTGCCCCAATCAGGCGACTGCTTGTTCGCGTTTACTATCCCCATACCAGTCGACGTTTCGGGTCATATACATTGTCAGCGCAATTGCCGCGAAGCTCGCCAGAGCCCCGGCCAGCAAGGCCTGACTCTCAGCCCGCATCAGGACATAGATCAGCGCATAGATTCCGCCGAGTATTCCGAATGCCCGCAGCCCATACTTGCGGGCCTGGAAAACATTCATCGCGTATAGAGATGTCATCAGCACCGTCATCGTCGCTGCAATCAGAAAGGCGATATCGAAACCAACGCGCTCTGAGAAAGCCAGAAGCAACATATAGAAGATGGCCTGCGCCAGGCCGACCAGGATGTATTGCGCCGGATGCGCGCGCTTATGGCTGCTCGTTTCAAAGATAAAGTAGGCGAGAAATACAAAGCCGATAAACATTGCGGCATATTTCAGCGCCCGCTCGATACTCTGATAAGGGCTGACTTCCTTGATGAACTGGACGCCCATATCGTGCTGGTTCAAGGCAGTGATCACGCTGAGATCGATATTCCGCCCGGATCCAGGAATGCCGCGCGCCATGTAAGGCACACGCCAGGTGGCTTCAAACCCCGTATCGGTCTCCCCGACATTGTGATGATCGGGCAATCCCCCGCCGACAAAGCTTGGGCTGTCCCAGTTCGATTGCATGTGAAGCGTTGTGTCCTTTGCAAAGGGGCCAATGGCGAGCCGCTGCGCACCGCCGACTCGTAATCTGACCGTGACCTCCAAGGGCGTTTTCGTAGTGGCAAGATTATCAACACGTCCGCCGGCGAGTTTCACGCCCGCGATGGGAACACTGGAATAGCCATCTCTGTTGCGCGACCGCACAGCGGGTTCCATGGGAATGGCGCGGTTATTGATGGTCACCTCAACGGCTTCCTTAATGCCGCGCCTGTCGCTGACGCCGACAAAAATACGCGCATCTGGCCAAATCGGTTCAGCATTTTCCGGCAAGGCATCTGTCAATGTGGTCAGCGAGAAACGCGCATTCGTTTCGATATTCGCTTCAAAAACGGGAATCGTATGAATGCCGCGCCGCTTCTCCAGAACATCAACCTGAGCGGACGCCGTCCCTGTTTCAGCGAAGGCGACTGCGATTCCATAGACGCGTTCATTCGGTTTTCCCGGATCCGGCAAATGTAAATAGGGCACCGTTAGAACCGGCCCAAGCACGGATTGCTGCCCGCCAGCGGTTTCGCTGACCTGGGCAATCGCGCGATCGAGCCCGGTACTTCGCTCAAAAACGATCGTGTGAATCAGCATGGCCGGAATGGTCATCAAGGCCGCGAGGGCGCAAACCAGTAAGAGCTTCAGCCCAGCGGATCGTTGCGGGAACAGGGCGGCCAAGTTGAATGTCCGTCTTGCTCCTGCAGTCGAGGATTGTTCTGTCATCGACAGTCTCCAGTCTTTCTCAAATTTTCAGGAGGCTGCGTATGTCGCTGACAGAAAAGGCGAGACCGCGGTCTCGCCTTGTTCAGATTACGAAAAGTTTAGGGCGGGAATGGGCCGCCTAAGCACCTTTGACATTGGCCGTCAGCAGGCCGTGACAATGCTTGTATTTCTTCCCAGAGCCACATGGGCATGGTGCATTTCGCGGCGTGTTCTTCCAGCTTTCCTCAGCCTGGGCGACCATGGAATGCGGCGCCTGTTCGGCAACATTTTGCGGCGTGCCCGGCTGCTGGTTTTCGCCGGTATCCGGATCGAGACTGGTCTCGAAAGTCGGCCGAGGTGCTGCCGGGACTGGGCGTGGCTGCGGCGGCTGAACCTGCGCCGTCATCAGCCAGCGCGTCACTTCCAGACGCATTTCGGACAGCATGTCATAGAACAGCTTGAACGCTTCTTCCTTGAATTCGTTCAGCGGATTCCGTTGTCCATAGGACCGGAGGTGAATGACTGAACGCAGCTGATCGATTTGCTGAAGATGCTGACGCCAGCGGCCATCCAGCACTTGCAACAGGATCTGCTTTTCCACCATGCGGAACTGACCATCTGCGGCAAGCTCGGCCTTGGCATTATAAGTCGTGTTGGCCGCGTCGCGAATGCGTTCGGCAATTTCGACATTGGCGACGCCTTCTTCGCCGGCCCATTCGGCAATCGGCAATTCGAGACCGAGCATTTCGACGCAACGCTCGCGCAGACCTTCCGTATCCCAAAGCTCGGCATGCGCTTTTTCTGGCATGTGATGCGCGACCATGCCGTCAATCACCTGCTCACGCATGTCTTCAATCTCGTCGAGGACACTGTCCGAGTGCATGAAATCAATGCGTTGCTCAAAGATCACCTTGCGCTGATCATTGATCACATCATCATATTTCAGGACGTTCTTGCGAATGTCGAAATTGCGCGCTTCGATTTTCTTTTGCGATGTCTCGATCGCCTTGTTCATCCAGGGATGTGTGATGCCCTCATCTTCCTTGATGCCGAGGCCTTTCATGATCGAATTGAGACGCTCAGCGGCGAAAACGCGCATCAGGTCGTCGTCCACGGAAATGAAGAATTTCGACTTGCCCGGATCCCCCTGACGACCGGTTCGGCCGCGCAGCTGATTGTCGATCCGGCGGCTTTCATGCCGCTCGGTGCCGAGCACGTAGAGACCGCCGGCTGCCAGCGCCTGTTTCTTGGCCACTTCAATCTCGGCGGTGAGCTGATCGGTGATCAATTGCAACTCGCCTTCGGACGGCTCGCTGCCCTTTTTGTCGACATGTTCCTGAACCGCCTTGGCGACGCGCATATCGAGATTGCCACCCAGCTGAATATCTGTGCCGCGGCCCGCCATATTGGTCGCAACCGTGACCGCACCCGGGACACCGGCATCGGCGACAATTTCGGCTTCCTGTGCGTGGTGGCGCGCATTCAGAACCTTGTGCGGGATTTTCGCTGCCGTGAGATAAGTCGAAACGACTTCCGACTTTTCAATCGACGCGGTGCCGAGCAGGACCGGTTGGCCCTTGGCGCGGGCTTCGCGGACTTCTTCGACAATTTCCTTATATTTCGCACCAGCGACGCGATAGACGACATCATCATCATCCATCCGCTGAATCGGCTTATTGGTCGGCAAATCAAAGGTCGCCAGGGAGTAGATATCGGCAAATTCGGAGGCTTCCGTCATCGCCGTACCGGTCATCCCGGCCAGCTTGTCATAGAGACGGAAATAGTTCTGGAAGGTGATCGATGCCAAAGTCTGGTTTTCTGGCTTGATGTCGACATTTTCCTTGGCTTCGATGGCCTGGTGCAGGCCTTCGGACAGGCGCCGGCCTTCCATCATCCGACCGGTAAACTCGTCGATCAGCATGACCTGATCATCCTTGACGATATAGTCCTTGTCGCGATGGAACAGCTTATGGGCCTTCAGAGCCTGGTTCGAATGGTGCACGATCGAGACATTTGACGGATCCCAGAGCGAGCCTTCGATAATCCCGTCTTTCGTCAGGCGCTCTTCCATCTTTTCGAGGCCTTCTTCAGTGAAGACCACAGAGCGCATTTTTTCATCTAGATCGATGTCTTCGTCGTCGAGACCAGGAATCAGCTTGTCGATGGTGCGATACAGTTCGGAGCGGTCATCGGTCGGGCCGGAAATGATCAGCGGAGTCCGCGCTTCATCGATCAGAATGGAATCGACTTCATCGACAATCGCAAAAGCGTGACCGCGCTGGACCATCTGATCCAGCGAATATTTCATATTATCGCGCAGATAGTCGAACCCGAACTCATTATTCGTGCCATATGTAATGTCACAGAGATAAGCCGCGCGCCGGTCTTCGTCCGACATCCGGCCACCGCCCGGCACTTCGCCGCGAATGACGCCGGTGGTGAGGCCGAGGAAACCATACAGTTTGCCCATCCATTCAGCATCGCGCGCCGCAAGATAGTCATTTACGGTCACGACATGAACGCTGTCACCGCTCAACGCGTTGAGATAGACAGGAAGGGTGGCCACCAGGGTCTTGCCCTCCCCGGTCCGCATTTCAGCGATTGCACCATTGTGCAGAACCATGCCGCCGAGCAATTGGACATCAAAGTGACGCATGCCGAGCGACCGCTTGGCCGCCTCGCGCACGACGGCAAAGGCTTCATCTAGAATATCATCCAGCGTTGCGCCGTCTGACAGACGCTTGCGAAACTCATCGGTCTTGGTCCGCAGCGCCTGATCAGAGAGCGCTTCAATCATAGGCTCAAGCGTATTGATCTTTTGCACGCGGCGGCGCAAAGGCTTCAGCTTGCGATCATTTACGGAACCGAAAAACTTCTGAGCTACAGACAACATCGAAGGGGATACCACACTGTTTGAATTGACCCCAGAAATCACAAAAATCTTTCTAGGGAGTGGACGCGCTGAGATGCACGCCCGCAACAAGTCTCTCGACCACCACCTCATGCGGACTTAAGAACGCCGCAAACCCGTGTCAATTAGTCGAATGCGTCAAAGAAAGGCGTGAAATGTCATTAAATCCTCGTTCGATCGGACTTTCCTCCCTTATCGGGCTCATTCTGATCGGGTTGAGCGCCTGCGATACCGATCCTGGTACCGTAACGGCGCCGGCCGTAATCGACAGCGCGACGGCCGCAGTCGTGAATGGTGAAGCCATCTATATTCGGGATGTCGGGTTGGAAGCCGTCGCTCAGGGCGTGATCGAGCCCGGATCGGATTTTGGCACATCGCACCCGGATTTCCCGCAAATTCTCGAACAATTGATCGATCAGCGCCTGCTGGCTCAGGAAGCGGTGCGACGTGGTCTCGACCAACAGCCGGATGCAGCGCGGCGACTGGCAGCCGGCCGCGAGCGATTGCTGGGCAATATTCTGGTGGAAAGTCTCGTTGCGACTGAAGTGACGGACGCTGCGATCGACCGAATGTATCAAGAACAGGTGAAACTGCAGCAGCTGGATGATGAAGTTCGCATTCGACGGATCGTTGTCGAGACCGAAGCCGAAGCGATCGCCATTCTCGACGAACTCAATAGTGGTCGGGAGTTCGCCGAGGCCGCGCTCGAACATTCAACCGATATTCGCACCCGGCTTGAGGGCGGCGACCTGGGCTGGGTCAAGCCGAATGAAATGGGCGATCCGGACGCAGCCGTGATCGGCAATACCGTGACCGGCGCGGTGTCAGAGGTGTTTCAAACCGAAATGGGATGGACGATCCTGAAAGTTGATGAGCGCCGCACCACGCCGCCCAAGACGAAAGCCGAGATGCGACCGGAGATCATCACCTTCATGACCTTCACGCAAATCAGCGACATCCTGCGTGAATTGCGATTCTCAGCCAGTATCCAGCAGCGTAATCCTGAGGAAATCCTCGAAGAGGCCGCTGAGGCGGCGGACGAACCGGAAGAGTAATGTTCAAACCATCTCCCTTTGCGCCGGCGACCTTTCCAGACTTGCCTGACATTCAAGGTGTTCAAGCCGCGACCGGGTCGCGCGGTTTTTATGCCGCCCGCGGCGTCACACGCGACGATGTCTTTCTCTTCGCGTTTCCGCCTGGAACAACCTGCGCCGGCGTGTTCACCCGGTCTACGACCGCGTCAGCGGATGTCGTCTGGTGCCGCGAAGCGCTGCAAGCCGGATCTGGTCACGCACGCGCCTTGGTTGTGAACTCGGGCAATTCCAACGCATTCACGGGTCCTAAAGGCGTCGAAAAGAATGACGCTACACTGGCCGCAATCATGACAGCGCTGGATGTGGCCAAGCCTCATTGTTTCCTGGGCGCCACGGGCGTC
>JBCCCT010000182.1:0-6914 GCA_039033355.1 Pseudomonadota bacterium
AATCGGCTCGTTGCTTAATCTACGTGCCCGCCCAGGCACACATCCGAAAAAACAAGAGCTTATTCACGGGAGGATAATCATGGGCCATAAAACCAAGATGATCATTGGGGCGAGCGTCGCCGCATTGATGTATAGCGGATCCGCCATCGCGCAGGACGCTAGTGAAACAGGCGAGACCGCCGACGAACGGACGCTCCAGACCGTTACCGTCAAAGGCATTCGCGGGAGCTTGAAAGCCTCCCTCGATGTCAAGCGGGACTCCAACCAGATTGTCGACGCGGTCTCCGCGGAAGACGTCGGCAAATTCCCGGACTCCAATGTCGCAGAATCCCTGCAGCGGATCACCGGTGTCGCGATTGACCGTAGCGGCGGCGAAGGTCAGTTCATCACCGTTCGTGGTCTTGGACCGGAATTCAACACAGTGCTGCTGAATGGGCGCACGATCGCAACTGACAATGATGGCCGCGAATTCTCGTTCGACGTCCTGTCGTCTGACATTATTCAGCGTGCGGAAGTGTTCAAAACCGCCACGCCGAACCTGCAATCAGGTGGCATCGGCTCGACCGTGAACATTGTCACGGCACGGCCTTTTGATCGCCCGGGTCAAAGCTTCACGGCCTCTGTCGCCGGCACCTATGACACCCTGCGTGAAGAAGTCAGCCCTGACATCACGGCGGTTGGATCATGGACCAATCTCGATCGGACTTTCGGCATTCTGGCCGGCGCGTCCTTCTCTGATCGCGCGGTCCAGGAAGACAGCTCATTCACCAATGGCTTCGCGCTTCGTAGCGGCGACCCAGCTGTGCTGGCACCAGAAAGCTCGTCTGGTCTGACGACCGTAGGCGCACTCGCAGATGGCGCCCGCGTACAGCAGCAAGTGGTGCATAGCCGAGACATTCAGGATCGTGAGCGTTTGACGCTGAACGGTGCCGTACAGTTCCGGCCAAATGATCGCATGACGTTCACCCTGGACGGCTTGTACTCAGAATTTGATGTTCAGTCCTTTGCGACACAATTCTCTGGCTTCTTCAGCCCGCCTTTCATTGATCCCGTCATCGACGCCAATGGAACCGTGGTCTCGTTCAGCCGCCCAGGTCAGGATTTCGCTGCGCGGAACCCAGCCATCGCGGCGACGGTCGGCCTGTCGCAAAACGACAATGTCGTGACCTCCAATAACCGCCTTGCGGAAACCTATCAGATTGGCGGCAACCTCGAATGGGAAGTGTCTGACTCCCTGTCGCTCGATTTCGACCTGTCTGCGTCGAATGCACAGCGTGACGGCACCAATCCGTTCATCGTGATCGGTGCGCTGGCACCAACATCACCTCTGATCGAGCTGCCGAACAGCGATGGCATCTCCACCATTACCAACCTGTCTGGCCTGACCGATACGTCGATCCAGCGCCTGCACTTCGTCAATGTCGAGCGCAATATGGTCGAGGATGACGTGCTTGAATTCCAGGCCAGCGGTAAGTGGGACATCAATCGCGGACCGCTTGCAGCGATCGGGTTTGGCGCCAGCTATACCGATCGTGAGAAGACACGTGATAATTTCACCAACTTCTCGCCTACTCAGGGCGGCGACATTTTCTGTGCCTATTGCGGCTATAATGTTGCGCTTCAGAACCCTGGCATTCTGTCACCCTTCGCGTTCGACGGCTTCCTCAGCGGTGTCGCTGGTTCCGGCCAGGTGCCTTCGCAAATTCTCGGCTTCTCGATTGCCGATGCCTTTGCAGAGCTTAACGACACGGCCAACATCACGGATCCAAGTCGTAACGGTCTGACCGGTGCGGAACGCGCTGCCAATGATGCCGATCTGATCGCCCGCCGTGACGCAGCTGGTAACTCGGTGTTCGGGTTCTATACACCTGAATTCAATCCGGGCGGCAGCTTCGGCGTTGAAGAGGAAATCACCTCTTTCTACGCCAACACGGAATGGGAAGGTGACTTTGGCGGTGACTTGCCATGGGCCGCCAATTTTGGCTTCCGTCTGGCACGAACGGAACTGGTTTCAAGCGGCTTTGACCAACCGGTCCTGCAATTCCGCGAAACGCCTGGCGACACGCAGCTTCTGGTCGATTTCGGCCCAACCACAGCGGTGTCGGTCGAGAATGACTATATCAACTTCCTGCCTTCAGCGAACGTCAAGCTGGAGACCAGCGAAGATACTGTCGTTCGGTTCAGCTACTCGAAAACCGTGACGCGTCCGACGCTGACCGCTTTGGGTGTGAACAACACATTTGGCGGACGTTCAAACGCACCTGTTTCGGGCGGTGGCAACCCACAGCTTGAAGCGTTTGAATCCTCTAACTGGGATGCGTCTTTCGAATGGTATTTTGACGATGTTAGCTATTTCTCGGTCGCAGCCTTCCACAAGGATTTCGATAATTTCCTCGAAGCCCAGACCCTGCCGGTTCCCGGGCAAGTTCAGATCCCTGTTGGCAACCCGCAGAACCCAACTGGTCCAGACCCGATCCTAGTCGATGTCGACTTTCAGGACACACGGACCCGGAACGGCGAGACCGGCTCGATCACAGGCCTCGAAGTCGCGTATCAGCGCACCTTCGATCAACTGCCTGAGCCATGGGACGGCCTCGGTGCTGCTGCGAACTACACTTATGTGACCAGCAACATTGACCGGGACCCGAACTCCGGGGCGTCTGACTGTGACTATAATGGTCTGTCACCCAACTCGTTCAATGTGAGCGGGTTCTATGAGAAAGACGGAATCTCCGCTCGCCTCGCCTATAACTATCGCGACGAGTTCCTGTTCCAGTGCTTCTCGAACTTCTCTGAGCCAAGAGAGCGTGAGGCCTTTGGCCAGCTCGACTTCTCTGCCTCCTATGATGTCAACGATACCTTCCAGATCTTCTTCGAGGGCATCAACATCACGGATGAGAATACGCGGGACTTCTCGCGCTTTGAGAACCGGTTCCTGACCTATTCAGATACCGGATCGCGCTACCAGCTCGGCGTTCGCGCGTCTTACTAAAGCCGCGCACCCGTCCGCGCCTGCCCTCTACCAGGCAGGCGCGGATGGGGGACGTCGTACGCTTCTCGATCCTCCTGGAAGCGTACTTTGTGTCAGCGCGGGGGTGACTTCGCGCTGACATATCATCAAACAAGACAAAAATAATAATTCGAGGAAATGCAGGCATGAATACGCTTCAGGTGGGAATCTTCTTTTTCATCACAGCCTTAATCGGCTTTCTGACCTATCTGAGCTGCCGCAATGCGCCCTCCGGCGATCGCGGATCAGATCATGATTACTTCCTCGCGAATGGCGGGTTGAGCTGGTATTTCGTGGCCGGGTCGATCACGCTGACCAATCTCTCAACCGATCAGCTGGTGGGCATGAATGGCAATCAGATGCTGCTCCTGGCCTGGTGGGAACTGGCTGCTGTGGTGGGCCTGTTCATCCTCGCCTATGTCTTCATCCCGATCTATTATCGCAACAATTGCACGACGACGACGGAACTGCTCCAGCGCAAATATGACAATAAGCATATCCGTGCGGTGATCTCGGTTCTCTTCCTGCTCGGCAATCTGTTTATATTCCTGCCGGCCATTCTGTATGGCGGGTCCCTGTTTTTGAAATCGACCACCGGCGCGGATTTTTCCGCTGTGTTTGGCGAACGCCTGTTCGTCGGATCGCCGGTTGAGGTCGACTCCACCATCTTTGTCATGTCGATCACGTTCGCCATAGTCGGTGCCCTTTACGCCATCCTGGGCGGACTGCGTGCGGTTGCCGTGTCGGATACTTATAGCGGCGTCCTGATCCTATCTCTGGCCGTCCTTGTGGTGGTCCTGGCCTTGAATGCGATCAACTGGGACTTCTCGGATGTTCCGCCTGAGCGTTTGAACATGTTCCTGGGCAATGAATTGGAAGATGGCAGCGAAACGCCCATCCCCTGGCACACTTTGCTCACCGGCATGATCTTCATCCAGATCTTCTATTGGAGCACCAATCAGACCATCACCCAGCGCGCCATGGCTTCGCCGACAGTGGAAGAAGCGCGCAAGGGCATTCTGGCCGCGGCCGGGATCCGTCTCCTGATCGTGCCGATCATCGCTGTCGTTCCGGGTGTGGTTGCTTACAAGCTCTATGGCGATGTTGGCGACGCGGCTTACGGCATGATCGTTGGCGATATTTTGCCGCCCATCCTGTCCGGCGCCTTTGCAGCTGCGCTTGCGGCGGCTGTGCTGACGACGTTCAATTCCATCCTGAATGCGTCCGCCGCGCTCTATGTTTGCGACTTCCATGAGTCCTATATTGACGAGGCGCGCGATGTTCCGAAACTGAGCATGTATGTGTCGATCGCGATGACCGTGCTGGCCATCGTGTTGGTGCCCATATTCGCTTCGCAGGAAAGCATCATCAATACGGTCCAGCAGCTTTACGGCCTGCTCTCCATGCCCATCCTGTCCGCCTTTATTGTCGGCCTGGCCTTCCGGAATGTCAGCGCCTGGGCCGCCATTCTCGGCGTTGTGACCGGCGTGCTCGTCTATGCTGTGTTTAGCTTCCAGCTCTACCAATATGTCGGGATCTCACCCGAGCAGGGCCTCGGCGCGACGCTCGCGAGTGTTCACTATATTCACTACATGTTTGTCACGCTGGTGGTCAGTATCGGCACCGCATTGCTGTCAAACCTGGTCGTGTTCGGTCGCAAGGCTGAACTCACGATTGGTCAGTCCTCACCGGCTCCAGCTGAATAGGTTCAGGCGCTAGTCATCGCCCGCGACGTGGAGTTCCATATCCGCGTCGCGAATGGCGTCCATGAACTCTTTCGGCGGCGCCCGGTCCGTGAACAGATGATCGATATCATCATACTGTCCGAGGCGGATCATTGCCCGGCGTCCAAACTTGGCATGGTCAGCAACGAGAAAGACGGTTCGGGAATTCTGGATGATGGCCTGGGCCGAGCGGATTTCCTGATAGTCGAAGTCGAGCAGTGAGCCATCCTCGTCAATGCCGCTAATCCCGATCACGCCAATGTCGAGCCGGAACTGTTTCAAAAACTCAGTCGTCGCCTCGCCAACAATCCCGCCATCCGACGGACGTACAAAGCCGCCAGCAATCATAACGTCTGAGCCATCGGTCTCGCGCATCATATTGGCGATATTGATATTGTTGGTGACGATCCGCAGGTCCGTGCGACCAACCAGTTCGGCCGCCAGCGCCTCTGTCGTGGTCCCGATATTCAGGAACAGGGAAGCGCCGTCCGGGATACGTTTGGCGACGGTGCGAGCAATCTTGCGCTTGGCATCCATGCCTTCCTGCAACCGGTCCTGATAAGGTTGATTATAGGCATTGCCGATCCGGCCTGCGCCGCCATGAAAGCGCTCAATCAGCTCCAGATCGCACAGCATATTGATGTCGCGGCGAATGGTTTGCGGGGTGACGCCAAACTGTTTCACCAGCTGCTCGGTCGCGACATAGCCTTGCGACCGGATCAGTTCCAGAATCTGTTTCTGCCGCGCTGGCAGATTGGAGACATCTGCATCACTCATATCGACCCACCTCTATTGCGCTCTGCAATCGTCTTTGCCCCATGCAAGTCCCGTGTCAAACCCGCGCCTCCGCGCTAAACCGCCTCAAAATGGAAGATCAGGCAGGTTTCAGGATGCAGAAGCGGGATCTGTAACCCAACGTGCGCCAGGGCCTCGCCGGGCAAATCTGCGCCTGCGCCGCCCAGATCCAGCGCCTCCAGGATTGAGGGGCGAGACACGGATCGCACCGGCATGGGCCAGACAATCCGCGTGCGATAGGTCCGCGATGGATCGAGGCCCGGGACGTAGATCCGGCCTGGAATGGTCTGCCTATGTCCGCTCATATTGCACCAGGAGAACAAGGCTTCCGATTGATCCGCGGCGACGACACCGATGGCATTGACGTGTTCGGGTGTGTCCAATCGATGAAAGTCGCCGCCATGAATCAGCGCCCTGTGCTGCTTATGCAGCGCGATGCCGGCTTTGAGCGTGTCGAGATTTTCGGACGGCTCCTCAAGCAGATTCAGCTCCATGCCCATATGCCCGAACAGCGCCGTCGCCACGCGCATGTCCATGGTCAGGCGGCGGCCCGTAATGTGACAGATTTCGGGCCCGACATGCGCGCCCATAATCTGCAGCGGAAAGAAGTGCGAGGCGCCGCGCTGAATGCGCTGACGGTCAAGCGCGTCGTTGCTGTCAGAGGTCCAGATGCGATCGGTCCGGCGCAAGATGCCATAGTCCGCCCGCGCGCCCCCGGAGGAGCAGCTTTCAATTTCGAGATCCGGATGCGCCGCGCGCAAACGCTCGATCAAGGCATAGAGGGCCCGCGTCTGTTGATTGATCGCCGGACGACCGCGGCTACCCGGATGGTGGACATCGCGATTCATGTCCCATTTGACGTAGCTGATATCATGCGCGCTGAGCAGCTTGTGCATGTGATCAAACAGATAGTCGCTGACTTCCGGGCGAGTCAGATCGAGCACGAACTGACTTCGAAACGGCACTTGTTCAACGCCTTCGGCATGCAGGATCCAATCCGGGTGTTTGCGGAACAGCTCGCTGTCCGGATTGACCATTTCAGGCTCGAACCAGAGCCCGAACTCCATGCCCAGACCCGTGACATGATCCACAAGGGGTCCAAGACCTTCGGGATAGACATCTTCCGATGGCCACCAGTCTCCAAGGCCAGCCTTGTCATTCCGCCTCGAGCCAAACCAGCCATCATCCAGGATGTAGCGCTCGGCGCCGACCGCTGCCGCCTTCTCCGCCAACTTGAACAGGGTGTCGTGATCGTGGTCGAAATAGACCGCTTCCCAGGTATTGTAGTGAACCGGGCGGGCCTTGCGATCGATCCGGCCATCCATCACCGTATGTTTGAGGTGGTGATGGAATTTACGCGACAAGGCGCTGAACCCGCGACTTGT
>JBCCCT010000183.1:0-6829 GCA_039033355.1 Pseudomonadota bacterium
CCCATCCGCCGGCGCGACCGGGCCGCAAGCGGTGCGTTGACGCGCGTCCAGGATTTCGCCGATCCAGTCTTCGTCCCGCGCGCCGCGGCCGACTTCGACCAGAGAGCCGACAATCGACCGGACCTGGCGATGCAGGAAGCTCTTCGCTTCGACGGTGACTTCCAGACCTTCGCCATAACGCGCGACATCAATCTTATCGAGCGTACGGACCGGGTGTCTGGCCTGGCATTCAGCGTCGCGAAAGGTCGAGAAGTCATGCTGGCCAATCAGTGCCTTGGCGGCGCGGTCCATCGCCCCGGCATCCAGCTTGACCGGCACCCGCCAGGCCAGGCCCTTGTCAACCGTGAGATCAGCGCGGCGATTGATGATGACATAGCGATAGGCGCGTAGCGTGGCATTGAACCGCGCGCTCCAGTCCGGCGTGACTTCTTCCGCCTTGAGAACCGCAACGGGTTCCGGGCGGAGATGAAAATTCAGCGCGTCAGCAATCTTGTGAATGGGCCGCGGTTTGACCAAATCGAAATGCGCTACCTGTCCGGTCGCATGCACGCCGCGATCGGTGCGCCCGGCGCCCTGCATCAGGACCGGCGCATCATCGAGAATGGCGGCTGCCTCTTCCAGCGCTTGCTGCACCGAGGGCTGACCGTCCTGGCGCTGCCAGCCGAAATAGGGACGGCCATCATATTCAATCGTGATCTTGTAGCGCTGCATCTCTTACGCCCCGAACGCCGCCGGATACTTTAGCGTGCCTCCGCTCGGTCCGGCCTCGGTCAGGCGGATGGCCATGAAATGCGGCCCGGACCAGGGGCCGCCAAAATCCGCCGCAAGCTCTGCCGAAAATCCAAAGCGCGGATAATAGTCCTTGTGCCCAAGCAGGAAACAATGGCTGCGCCCGGCGCCTTCCATCAGGGTCAGGCCGAAACGGATCAGGCCCGCCCCGATGCCGCGCCCCTGGACCTCCGGGTGCGCCGAAACGGGTCCGAGGCCGCAGGCCACGTCTTCGCCATCGATCCAGATCTTGAAGAATTGAATATGGCCCAATATCTCACGATCATCATGCGCCACAAGCGAGGCAAGACTGTCACCATCGCGGGCCAATTGGGTGATGATCTGTGCTTCTTCCGGTGTGCCAAAGGCGGCATCCGTCAGCGCGGCAATGGCCTCGGCATCGTCTTCTGTGGCCGGTCGGATCCAGAGATTGTTCATGCGAAAGCCGCCCCTTCCGGAATGCTCAGACCGCGCAACAGATCAGAGGCGTCCATCGCCTTCGAGCCGGGCTTTTGCGCTTTCAACAGTCGCACCGCATGGCCATCGCCGCACTGAACCAGAAGCTCATCGTCTAACAGTGTCCCTGGCGCGACGCCGGTGCGACCCTCTTCCTGTCGGCTCATCAGCGCTTTCATGCGGAGTGGTTCTGCGTCGCCGTCTGGCGTGTAGTGAAACCAGGCGCCGGGAAAGGGCGACAGGCCGCGGATCTGGCAATCCACTTCAACGGCCGGGCGCGTCCAATCAATGCGTTGATCGTCGGCGGTTACTTTATGCGCATAGATCACGCCTGCTTCTGTTTGCGGCTGCGGCGTCAGCGACCCGTCCGCATAGCCGGCGAGCGCCGTTACGGCCAGATCAGCCGCCAGGCCAGCGAGGCGATCATGCACACTGCCGGTCGTGTCGAAGGGAAAGATCCGGGTCTGTTCAGTGGCCAGAACCGGACCGGTATCGAGGCCCGCTTCCATCAGCATGGCTTGCACGCCGGTCATTTCATCGCCGGCCATGATGGCGCGGTGGATCGGCGCCGCCCCCCGCCAGCGCGGCAGCAGCGAAGCATGCATGTTCATACAGCCGAGCCGCGGCGCATCGAGCACCGCTTGCGGCAGGATCAGACCATAAGCGACGACCACAGCCACATCGAGGCCCAGCGATGCAAACGCCTCCTGTTCCGGGGCTTTCTTGAGCGAGCGCGGCGTGCGCACCTCCAGACCATGCGCCTCCGCCCATTGGTGCACCGGCGTCGGGCGCAATTTCTTGCCGCGACCGGCCGGGCGTGGCGGCTGCGAATAGACGCAAGCAATTTCATGCCCCGCCTCGGCCAGGGCGGCGAGGACCGGGACAGCAAAATCAGGGCTGCCCATAAAAGCGATGCGAAGCGGCTCAGTCATGCGCGCGCTCTAGCGTGAGATGCAAATGGGATAAAGTGCCGAGCGAAATTAAGCTGCACTCTGTTCTTTAAGCCGTTTGGCTTTCTTCACCTTGTCGACGGCGCGTTGACGCTTCAGGCGTGACAGGTGGTCGATGAAGAGCGTGCCCTCGAGATGGTCCATTTCGTGCTGAATGCAGACCGCAAACAGGCCCGTCGCGACCTCTTCAATCTCATTGCCATCATAGTCGAGATAGCGGATCCGGCACTCGATCGGGCGCTCGACTTCCTCAAACACGTCTGGGACGGACAGGCAGCCTTCTTCATAGGGTGCGAGATCTTCGGTCAGGGGCAGGATTTCCGGATTGACGAAAAAACGCGGATTCTTTTCGTCATTTTCCTGCAGGTCCATGACAATGACTCGCAAGGGTTCACCAATCTGGATCGCGGCCAGGCCAATGCCCGGCGCGGCATACATGGTTTCCAGCATGTCATCCATCAGCGCCCGGATCTCGTCCGTAACGCCGCCTTCGACAGGCTTTGACACTTGCTTCAGCCGGGAATCCGGCACGGTGATGATTTCGCGTATCGCCATGGCCTCCAAGTATGAGTGCGAAGCCGGAACGTCAATATCTAAGCCCTAGCGCAGGACCTTCAAAAGACGCCACTCCGTCCGAAACGATTTTGACAGATTCGATCCAGCATCAAGGTGACCAGTGAGGCGGAAATTTGAACAAAGAACGTGTTGACCTTCTATGTCTCTGATAAAGTCAACGATTGAGTTATGTCGCAATCAGACAATACCATCAAAACACCAATCTACGCGCGAGCGCATATTTCTTATTAACTTCCGCAACAGTGAAGAAAGTGCTTGCGCAGGTCGATTTCCCTTGAGCGGTCAGAGAAAGAATGTTCTCTAGATGTTACAATAAATCAATCTGGAGTTATTCACGTGCTCAAATATTTCGTTCTGGGTTCAACAATTCTTTCAACTGCTGCTTGCGCGACCCCGTACACCCCGATTCCATTCGATTCAGACATTACACCCGTCGAGACCATTCAAATCGTTGATGATTCTTTCAGCGATGAGCCGACCACTCAAAAACTCGCAACCAATGGACAAAACATGGCGAGTGCGATGGCAGCATCCGCTGGACTCGCGGGCGCATTGGTTGGCGCGGTTGCCGCCGGCGTAGAGGCAAATATTGAAGCCGGGCAGCGTCGACGAATCCAGGACGCTCTCGATACAGTGGGCTTTGACGGTGAAACAGTGTTTGACGAAGCCTTGGCAAAAGCGCTGACAGAACGGGATTATGAACTCGACGCGTTGAGCATTGACCGAAAGTCTTATCGACAACTGATTGATCTCGAGCCCGACGAAACTGCCGCGGTAGATATGGCGACTTTGGACATTGCCGGTGCCGGATATGGATACCAATTGATTGGGGGCAGCACACAATGGCGTCCCTTTGTTTCAGCCGAAGTCAGACTCACGAGCACGAATGATCCGGAGAATATTCTGATGCTGAACCGCGTGGTCTATAATCCCGTGGCAACCCCCGATGTGATCGTGAACCTTTCGCCCGAACCTAAATATGGCTTTGTTTCAGTCGACGATATCGAAGCCGATCCGCAATTAGCGGCAGAAGGGTTGACCGTTGCCCTGGTCTCCACCGCAGAGGCCATTGCGCAATTGCTCAATCGCACCACGATCACAGGCATCGCAGCAGAGGTCGCAGACGCGGCTTCGGAAGATGAGGTTGTCGCGACTGTCGCTGGAACAGACGCGATCAAGGAACCTAACAGTGAAGTGAACAGCGAGATGTCCGAGCCGATAAATGCGGTCGCAGAGGCGGAACCACAAGCTCAGGCCGAGGCCAGCGAGGAGACCGAAGCGACCACCGATTCTGCTCCCGGCATTGAAGCAGATGACGCTAAAACCAGCGACGCGCCAGAGGCTGACCCAGAAGTCGAGAATGATAATAATGACGTATAATAACTCGATTGCGTTGAGCGTCATCATTCTCTCAGCCGCTTGTGCCACGACCCCGTCAGACCCTCCTCCGTCGGCCGTTTTGGATATTTCTGCCAAATCCTGTGGTCCATCCATCGATCTCGAGGACTGGATCGCATTGCAGCCAGAAAAGAAACGCAAACAGCATTCCGTGGTCGTCCCGGTGAATAGCGAGGCGCCGTGCTTCACTTCCGAAACCGGCAACAGAAACTATGCGCTAATGAAGCTCCCGGACCATGGTAAGGACGAGCTGGTGATCACCATCGGGGGTTACAAAGAAGCTGTTCGGACCCTCGCCGCGAGCGTCACAATTCTCCGCGAAGATGGTAGCTTACGAAGAGCGTTTGAGGATGGCGATTACATGTCTCGTTCGAATGCGCGGGCTATCCAGTTCAGGCCAAGAGAGCAAGACCATTTCATTCTGGTGGAGACGGACCCAGCCATGGTCGGAGACGCTGTGTCGACGGTCGCGCAGAATCTGACCTCGAGACAAAACTCTGTTTATGCGGGGGGCGGATATACCGCGAGTTATAGCACACTCAGAGGTTCAGAGACGAGTTCGCACCGGACCTATTCGCACGAAGGCGCTGTACTCGTGCGCATGCAAGCCTTGTCCGGCCATATCGGCATTCCAGAATAGATGTCATGAACCAGAGGTGCGTGAATCAAATCTGATTCAGGCTTTTGCCTTTTTGATCAGCTCCAGCTGAGACCCGGTCCCTGCATCTGCGGTGGTTTCAATCCGTTTCGGCTCCGGCATCGGCTTGTCCGGCGGCGCGATGGAAAGCTCTTCAAACTTGCGCATGGTCGGCATGACGCGCTTGTCGAGCGAACTGTTCATCGCATTGAAATGCCCGACCGAGGAATTCAGCGCCTTGCCGAGTTTTTCGATATGCTCCGCCATTTTGGCGATCCGCTCATAGAGTTGCTGACCCAGCTGCGCGGCCTCGCGGGCATTCTGGGTCATTTTTTCCTGGCGCCACACATAAGCCACGGTCTTGGCCAGGCCGATCAGGGTTGACGGCGTGGTGACGATGACATTGCGGGAATAGGCACGCTCCAGCAAATCGGGGGCAAATTCCAGGGCCGCGGCAAAGAAATTCTCACCCGGAATGAACATGGCGACAAAGTCGACCCGCTCATCCAGATTGGCCTGATAGCGTTTTGAGGCCAGCGTATCGACATGGCGCTGAACATTGGTCGCATGCGTCTTCAGATGGACATTGCGCTGGGTCGGATCCTCGGCCGAGGCGGCAGCCATATAGGCTTCCAGCGAGACTTTGGAATCCACCACGATCTGGCGTCCGCCCGGCAGGTGAATGACCGCGTCCGGGCGTTGTCGACCCTCCTCGGTCTGGTCACTGACCTGTTCGTCGAAATCGCAATGCGCCGACAGGCCGGCCTGTTCCATGACATTGCGAAGCGTCATCTCGCCCCAGCGTCCGCCGCCTTTCGGCGCCGTCAGCGCATTCACGAGTTTGCCCGTCTCGGCCGTGTTGCGATGCAGGCTTTCGCCAATTGCCTTGACCTGTTGCTGGATCGCCGACTTGTCTTCGGCGCGGACTTTTTCAATGTCGGCGACGCGTTTCTTGAACTCCGTGAAATTGTCACCAATCGGCTTCATCAGCTCTTTCAGCTCGCCCTTGGCGCCTTCGCGGTGTTTCTCGAACGTCTCATTCGCCAGTTCGACGAATTGCGATTGCGCCTGTTTCATCACCTGTTGGGCGAGCGCGCTGAATTCCTCGCGCTGTTTCGCGGTCTGTCCCTTAAGTTCAGCCAGTTCCAGCTTGGCCGCTTCAGCCAGCCCGCGCTGACGCGCCAGTTCCAGCTCCGAGTGATTGAGGTCGGCTTCCATCTCTGTTCGGGCCGCCCGCTCGCGCGTGAATTGCTCATTCAAGCGATAGACCGCGGCCGCCAGGCCGAGCGCCACGACAATCGCGATCAAGTGAATGAGGTCGAGCCCCGTTTCGCCGATTTGAATGATTGGATCCATATTTCATCCTATACCCGATTCGGTCTAGAACATATGCAGAACTTTGTCGAGACTGAGACGCCTAAATTTGGTCATCGGATTTCGCAAATCGCGTCGCCAGAAGCCAGGAAAACCCTGTGATCACGACCGTAGCGCCAATCATCCAGAGCGGATGCGGAATGGCATAGAGCGTCAAACCCGCCATAGCCAGCATGACAATGGCGACCACAGCCGCGGGCCAGGCCTTGCGACCTGACAGCACGACGCCGACCAGGCCGCCGCCAAACGTGCCCAGGCCCCAGGCGATCAGGACCGCGATCTTCGCGCCCAGCGGGATCTGATCCATGATCGCGGCAAGCTGTTCCGGGTCGCTGAGATCGACGCCCACTGGCGGGGGGAAGATCATGTGCCCCACCGCTTCAGCGACAAACACGATGACGATACCGGTAATCACGCCAGCTATGCCCGCAAACGCGGATCTCATCATGACCGAACCTCCCCAAGTTTCAGGGAGTGTGACCGTCTATGATCAAACTGGCAAGATGGCCTAGACGTTGAACCGGAACAGCAGGACATCGCCGTCCTGGACGACATAGTCCTTGCCTTCGGCCCGCATCTTGCCGGCATCCTTGGCGCCCGTCTCGCCATTATTCGCGACATAGTCGTCAAAGGCGATCGTCTCGGCGCGGATGAAGCCTTTTTCGAAATC
>JBCCCT010000184.1:0-6770 GCA_039033355.1 Pseudomonadota bacterium
CGCGCCTTGGTTGTGAACTCGGGCAATTCCAACGCATTCACGGGTCCTAAAGGCGTCGAAAAGAATGACGCTACACTGGCCGCAATCATGACAGCGCTGGATGTGGCCAAGCCTCATTGTTTCCTGGGCGCCACGGGCGTCATTGGCGAACCCCTGCCCGACCCGAACTATGTTGGCAGTATTATCCCAGACCTGAGCGTTCGATTGGCGGAGCCGGACTGGCAAGCCTGCGCCAAGGCCTTCATGACGACCGATACGTATCCGAAAGGCGCGGCATTGAGCGCGTCCATTGGCGACGACACGGTGAATTTTGCCGGGATCGCCAAGGGTTCTGGCATGATTGCGCCAAACATGGCGACCATGCTGGCTTATGTTTTTACGGATCTGGGGGTCGCCCCGGACGTGCTCGACGCTGCCCTGCGCACGGCTTGCTCGACCAGTTTCAATGCGATTACCGTCGACAGTGATACCTCAACCTCGGACAGCCTGATGGTCTTCGCCACCGGCAAGAGCGACGTGGCGCCCATCGCGAGCGAGATGGATCCGCGATATCCGGATCTGGTGGCGGCGCTGACGCAAATCTGCCTCGACCTCGCGCTTCAAGTCGTCAAGGATGGCGAAGGCGCGAGCAAGTTCGTCACGATCCAGCTCGACGGGGCTGAAAGCGATCAGTCAGCACGGATCATGGCGGCGGATATCGCAAACAGTCCACTGGTGAAGACCGCCCTTGCCGCGAATGATGCCAATTGGGGGCGCGTCGTCATGGCTGTCGGCAAGTCCGGTGAACCGATCGCGCTGGAGGCGCTATCCATCCGGTTTGATGAGGTTCAAGTAGCGGAAGCAGGTTCGCGTGCCGGTGATTATAACGAGGAGGCGGCTACAGCGGCGGTCTCCAAGCCTGAAATCACCCTTCGGGTTCGCGTCGGGCATGGGCAAGGCGCAGCGAAAATCTACACGTGCGACCTGACTCATGCCTATGTCGATATCAACGGAGCCTACCGCACATGAAGGTGGTATACGTCGTCGCGGCCGCCTTGTTCGATGCAGACGGTCAAGTGTTATTGGCGCAGCGCCCCGAAGGGAAATCCATGGCGGGGCTGTGGGAATTTCCGGGCGGAAAGATCGAAAAAGACGAGCGCCCCGAAGCGGCGCTGGTGCGTGAATTACACGAAGAACTCGACATCAAGGTTAGCGAATCCGACCTCTATCCGATCACATTTGCCAGCCACACTTACGATTCCTTTCACCTTTTCATGCCTTTATACGGGTTGATGAGATGGATGGGGACGCCAAATCCGTCGGAGGGTCAAACGCTTGCCTGGGTCAAACCGGAAAAGCTTCATACCTACCCCGCGCCGGCTGCCGACATTCCGCTCTTCGATGAATTAATTTGTCGGCACGAGGCTTGAGCTTATGAAGACATTTCGCAAACGTACCACGCGCTTTCAGCGCGATGAGACCGGTGCGACCGCGGTTGAATATGGCTTGATCATGGGTCTCATGGCCGTCGCTCTGATCGGCGCGATCGGCGCCACTGGCAGCAGCACTGGCGACAAATGGGATGGCGTATCCAACAAGGTTGGCGAAGCGATGGACAATGCCAGCAATTAGCGCCTAACGCGGCGTGCGCCCTTGACCAAATCCTGATCCAAGGCAGGCTTCTCGCGCAAGCAAGAGGGAGTCCGCCATCATGGTCACGCCGTTTGAAATTCAGGTACCACAATCAAAACTGGATTATATTCGTCGACGCGTCGCTGATTATGCCTGGTTTTCGGCCCCGGCCGGTTTGCCGGATTGGCAGCTCGGAATGTCGACCCCGGTCATGCAGGACATTCAAGCCTATTGGCTGGAATCCTATGATTGGCGCGCCGAAGAGGCACGTCTGAACCAGCATCCGCACTTTATCGCGGAGGTCGATGGCCTTCCCATCCACTTCCTCCACATTGTTGGCGAAGCAGAGGGCAAACGGCCCTTGCTGATCTCACATGGCTGGCCCGGATCATTTCTTGAATTCTTCGAAGCGATTGGCCGCCTCGCCTATCCAAGCCAGCATGGTGGCCGACGCGAGGACGCGTTCGATCTTATCATTCCTTCTCTGCCCGGATATGGCTTCTCCGGAAAACCGGCAGCGCCTCTGGGCCAACGCGCGACGGCCGAACTGTGGAACAAATTGATGCGCGACGTCCTTGGCTATGAAACATACCTCGCCCAGGGCGGTGATTGGGGTGGCATGGTCACGTCCTGGCTCGGATTTGATCATGGCACGGTCGACCAGAAAGGCGGCTGCAAGGCCATTCATCTCAATATGATCGGTTTTCGCCCAACCCCGGCGACACCACAAACCGAGGAAGAGACGGCCTGGATCCAATACACCCAGGCCGCCATGCAGCTTGGCGGCAGTTATTTCATGCAACAGGCGACCAAGCCGCAAACCTTGGCCATGTCGCTCATGGACAGTCCGATGGGAACCGCGGCCTGGATCCTCGAAAAATTCCATGGCTGGTCAGATCTGGAAGATGATGACCTGTTCAGCGTCTATACGCGCGATCAATTGCTGACCAATGTCATGCTCTATCTGGTCAATGACGCGATCGCGACATCGGTCTGGTACTATGCCGCGTTCATGGGCGAAGGCGGTCCTGGTTTGCCCGAGGGCGCACGGTGCGAAACGCCTACAGGCTTTGCCAATTTCCCGGGTGAGAAAATCTACACGCCGCCACCACGCTCATGGTGCGACCGGGCTTACAATATTACGCACTGGACGGAACAGCCGCATGGTGGCCACTTCGCCGCCATGGAGGCGCCGGATCTGTTCGTCGCTGATGTTCGCGCCTGGGCGCAGGCGTTTGACTAGCGTCCGGGGCGATAGGTCCGCGCGGCATTGGCTTCAACGTCTTCACGGCTCAGCAAGGCGGGTCGCCATTGCTCCGAGGCGAAGAGCGGGGCCTGATCATCATAATGCGGCGATGAAGCGTCCAGGGTTGCGGCGCCATATTGATGAATCACTTCAGCCCTCTGTGAGCCATCCGCTTGCCATTCGACCAGGGCGATCCAGGTGTCGCCCGCATTGGCATGCAATTGTCCATCCTCTCGCATCTCGGCGGGATAGATGGCGCGCAGGATATCCGGACCACCGCTAATCGGCACATCCGTCTCCCCGCGGACGAGGCGATTCACCTCACCCCATTCCGGATCAATACGACCATAATTTGCTTGCAAGAGCGCCGCCGCCTCACGCAAGGCCTGGTCCGGGGCCGGTCCATAATCGCCGGTGAACTGCCCCGTCACGTGGCGCAACACGGTCAGCGTGCCGAGGGCGGCATGTCGGTTCGGGATGTCGAGTCGATAGTCCCAATCGCGCAGATGCTGCAACGCGCCCGCCATGTCCGGTTCGGCCGACCAGTCAAAGCCAAGCACTTGTTGAATGAAAATGTCTGCCTCTGAGCCCTTCGCGTAAGCGGCATCGAACTTGATCGCCAGCAGGCTGTCCCGATCGACCAGCGTTTCCCCGTCCGTCAGGTCTTGAATGCGCAGCGAGCGATTGGTTTCATTCGTCTGCAGGCCCATCCAGTCCGGGAAATCATCCGCCCGTAAATTGTCCGGTCCGTCCGTGGCGGCATAAGGCGTATTATTCGCATTATAAATGAAGCCCGATTGCGGGTTCACCAATTTCGGGCCGTCAGCATATGGAATGTAATCCTGCCAGATCAGGTCTGAGCGATCACCCGGCAAGTCGGATTGCCAGTCCCAGCCTGGTAAGCGCTCTGGGTATTGGCCATTGTGGATGAAGGCAATCGTCCCGTCCTTGTCGGCATAGATGTAATTAATGCTGGGCAGCGCGTTCAACGCCATGGCTGCACTGAATTCGGTCCAGTTCTGCGCCAGGTTGAGGCGGACATATTGTTCCAGCTGGTGCACTTCCCCCTGGCCCGCATATCGCACAGCATAGGTGCCGTGCGAGGCTTCAATGACAGGACCATGCTCCGAGCGCAGAACGGGTCGGCGGACTTTCAGCGCGAAGGGACCAAACAGTTTGATCCGCAGCACGGCGCTGTCTTCCTCGAAACTGCGCCACGCGCCATCGAGCTGATATTGTCCGGAATCATCCGGATTGATGGTCAGACGATAAATATCGGTCAGGTCCGGCTTGGAGACCGTATTGGCCCAGCCGAGGTGACGGTTGAAGCCGTGCAGAATAACCGGCGTTCCGGGAAACAGCCCGCCGGTAATGTCGAGCCCTTCCTCGGAGACGATATGCGCTTCCCACCAGGCAACCGGGCCAGTCATGGGTTGATGCGAATTGATCAATAAGCGCGTCGTCTCGTCGCCGCCTCGCGCCGGGGCGATCGCAAACGCATTGGAGCCGCGCTCGGTATTCAGACTCGGATGCAGAAGCCAGGATTGCTGACTGGGGTCAGACGCTACGGGGACATCCCGCGCCTCCGCAAACAGGGACTGTAACGTCTCGTCAAAGCCATAGAAGAAGGGCGTCTTGAAAATGAATCCGGCAATGACGTCCTCACCGGTAAATGGCGCCAGTCCAGCCCAGGTCTCATCAGGGTGTTCAGACGCATACAGATTGATCCCGGCCGCATAAGCCTCGGCAATGGCCTTGATGTCCTCAGGCACATCCCGCTCGTAACGTTGATCAACAATATTCCAGACATCCAGCAACGAGACGACATAATCGGTCGGCGCCGCGCTGGCGCCCTTATACCGCGCCAGCACGCCGCGCGTGGCTGCGACGACATCCTGAATGGTCTCGAAGTCATCTTCGGCGTGTGCATAGGCCACGCCAAAGGCCGTATCGGCATTGGTGGTTCCGTAAATATGCGGTGTGCCCCAAGTATCGCGAATAATCTCGACATCATAGTCCGCCGCTGCTGCCGCCAGCACCTCGGCACGCGGATTCTTTGGCAGCGGGTCCCAGGTATAAATCCCGGCGCCGAGCACCAGAACCACAATCAGGGTCGCAACCCCCAGCAGAATTTTCCGGATCATCTGGCTTACACTTTGACCGGTGGTTCTGCATAGGACGCTGTTTGCCAGATCACCTCGTCCGGCGCTTGCAGCATCTGCATATACATCTCTTTCGGATAGGCCTGATGCGGCTTGTCAGGGTCATAAGGGGGCTGGCTGACCGTACCACCATCACCATCATAGGCATCCGGATTCTGATACTGCGCCGCTTCCTCGGCACTGATTCCGACCTTTTCCAGAACGGTTGGATCGACCCAGGCTTTCTGATCGATTTCAACCTCGGAGGTCGCGACTTCCAGAACCATATTCTCTGGCCCGCCAAAATAGATGGATTGGCACATGCCATGATTGATCGGACCAATCACGTTCACGCCTTTCTTGCGGATACGGTCGCGAATGGCGACCAGCTGATCCGGCGTATCGACCTTGAAAGCCAGGTGCTGCATCGCACCGGCAGCGCAAGGTCCCGCCCCGGTTCCGGCATGCGTGACGCCAATCTCGACCGGGATGTCCTTGACCGCGGGCAACTGGACAATCGAGAAATAGCAATGGTCATCGAGATGCATGAAGGCGTGGATGCCGCCCGGCACACCATGCATGTCGAAAATCGCTGACAGCTTGCAACCCAGCACATCCGAGAAGAATTCAATCTGTGCCTTTATGTCCGCCGACATGATGGCGAGGTGGTGAATGCCTGTCGCTTTGACCATGAGACGCTCCCTTTTCTTCGCGTCATACTGGACTCAGGCGGCGAAAGCGCCAAGTCTTGACCACGCGGGAGGTGCCTTATGAGCGAATTGGTCCGAGAACCTTTTCTGGTCCTGCATCAAGAAACCTCCGGATTCAAAGACGTCTATGGCGGGGCGGGCGGCACAGTTGTCGTCGAATGCATGAAAATCGCCCGTAAGGACACAAGCTCGAAAACAGTCATCGTGTTCTCGCATCCCATCGGATCCGGCGCCTTTCTGCCACTTGTCTCAGCGCTCGCTTATGCCGGTCATCATGTGATCTATTGCAATCCGCGATATCGCGGCAATGACACCGCGCTGATCATGGAAAAATGCGTCGCCGATCTCGGTGCCTGCCTGAAACATGCCAGGGAGACGCTCGGCTATGAGACGATCATTCTCGGCGGTTGGTCGGGCGGCGGCTCACTCTCCTTATTCTATCAGGACCAGGCTGAGACGCCGACTCTCACCCACACCCCGGCTGGCGACGCTTACGACCTAACCGCACTCGGGCTGCCGCCGGTTCAGGGCATCATGCTGCTCGCCGCCCATATCAGTCGCGCGATGACGCTGACGGAGTGGATCGATCCGTCCATCGCCGTGGAATCGCGTCCGTTCGCGCGCACCACAGACCTCAATATTTATGATCCCGAAAATCCCAATCAACCCGCCTATACGCCGGATTATGAAGCCCGCTATCGCCTGGCCCAGATTGCGCGCAACCGACGCATCACAGCCTGGGTTCAGCAAACCCTGGAAGACTTGCGCAAAGCCGGCGAGGTAAATGCTGAACGCGCCTTTACCGTGCATGGGACCATGGCCGATCTGCGCTGGACCGATCCGACACAAGACCCTTCGGATCGCCGCCCGCACGATTGTTATCTGGGTGACCCGAAAGTCGCCAATGATGGCCCGGTCGGTCTGGCCCGCTTCAGCACGCTTCGCTCCTGGCTCAGCCAATGGGGCTATGACACCACCAATGCGACCGGGCTCGGCAATGCCGCCCGGATCACTTGTCCGGTTCTGGTCATCAACAATACGGCCGACCTGGCCTGCACGCCA
>JBCCCT010000185.1:0-6733 GCA_039033355.1 Pseudomonadota bacterium
GCGATCTGGATCCCATTGGCGGTAACGTGCGGCATGACCGGCCCTTTCAGTGACTTCTTGGCGTCAAAGATCTAAGTCTATCGCCTGAATAAAACCAGTGCAGAACCGCGTAAACGCAGCGCCTCACCCAATGTCACACTTGGCGCGCGCCGCGGTTGTGTTAGGTGAGCCTTGAAAAGACTTGATGAAAGACGACCCGCATGACTGTGATGAGCGAAAACGACGCCCTCCAGGGAATGGAGCCAACCGAGAAAATCGACGTCCGCAAGGTCTTTGGCCTCGACACGGACATGGTTGTACACGGGTTCAAGGATCGCACCGAATATGTTCCGGCGATTGATGAATCCTATCGCTTTGACCCGCAGACCACGCTGGCGCTGCTGGCCGGGTTCGAGCATAATCGCCGGGTCATGGTGCAAGGCTATCACGGCACCGGGAAATCGACCCATATTGAACAGATTGCGGCGCGCCTGAACTGGCCGACCATCCGGGTCAATCTGGATAGCCACGTGTCGCGGATCGACATGGTCGGCAAGGACGCGATTGTCCTTAAAGACGGCGCCCAGATCACCGAGTTTCGCGAAGGCATTCTGCCCTGGGCCCTGCAACGTCCCGTCGCCATCGCATTCGACGAATATGATGCCGGCCGTCCGGACGTGATGTTCGTGATCCAGCGCGTGCTTGAGGCCAGCGGCAAGCTCACCCTGCTCGACCAGAACCGCGTGATCGAGCCGAATCCGTTCTTCCGCCTGTTCGCGACAACCAATACGGTCGGGCTTGGCGACACGACCGGCCTGTATCACGGCACGCAGCAGCTCAACCAGGGTCAGATGGACCGCTGGAGCATCGTCACAACGCTGAACTATCTCGAGCATGATGCCGAAGTTGAAATCGTTGCGACCAAGGCTGGCGATGTCGATACTGAGACGCTGAGCCGGATGGTGACGCTGGCAGATCTGACCCGGAATGCCTTCATGAATGGCGATCTGTCGACCGTGATGAGTCCGCGGACCGTGATCACCTGGGCCGAGAATTTTGCCATCTTCAAGGATCTCGGCCATGCCTTCCGGATGACCTTCCTGAACAAGTGCGATGAATTGGAGCGGCCTCTGGTCGCCGAGATGTATCAACGCTGTTTTGCCGAGGAATTGCCCGAGAGCGCCTTGATGGTGCGGGTGGCGTAGAAAGGGCGCAATGTCCAAGACTGACGACGCCCCCTTCGAACTGTTCAAACAGGCCCTCGCGACGACTACGAAAGCGATGAGCCAGACCCGGGATGTCGAAGTGACATTCTCCGGCGACGGCCCGCGCGCCGAGGCTGAGCGGATCGTGCTGCCGCCACCGCCGCGCGATCTCAGTCCGGAACAGGCTGCCCAGGCCCGCGGCGATGCTGATGCGACAGCCCTGCGCATGGCCCACCATGACCCGGAGGCGCACAGCAAGCACCGCCCGCAAAGCGAAGTCGGCCGGCAGGTTTACGAAGCCGCCGAACGGGCCCGGATCGAGAGTATTGGCGCCCGCGCCATGCAGGGCACCGCCGACAATCTCGACGCCGCGCTGGCGCTGCGCTGCGAACGTGCCGGCTATTCGCGTATGGAAGACCGCCAGGAAGCGCCGCTGGCCCCCGCGGTCGAGTTTCTGCTGCGCGAGCGACTGACCGGGCGCCCCTTGCCGGACGCCGCTGAAGGTATCGCGTCCCTTTGGCGTGAGGAAGTCAATGCGCGCGGCTCGGATACGCTCGACACACTGATCGACCAGCTGCACGATCAGGAAGCCTTCGCCAAGTCGATCCAGGACCTGATCCGCCATCTCACCAAAGGTGACGAGGTGGCCGACGATCAGGGCGAGCAGGATGAGGAATCCGAAGAAGATACCGATCAGAACAATCAGGAAAACTCTTCCGATGACGGCGAGTCGGGTGAAGAGACCGAAGGCGCCACGATGGAGGAGATCGAGGCTGGCGACACAGAGGATATGGACGGCGAAGAGACCAATGTCTCCGTCGATGCCGATGTCGACATGGACGCCGAGGATAATCCGGACGATGCGGATGACGGCACCAAGCCGCTACGGCCCAATTATCGCGATGGCGATGATGCCGACCGGTTCCAGTACAAGGCCTTTACCACCCAGAATGACGAAGTCGCGCAAGCCATAGATCTGTGTGATCCGGAAGAGCTGGTGCGTCTGCGCGCCTATCTCGATCACCAGCTTGAAAGCCTGCAGGGCGCCGTCTCCAAACTGGCCAACAAGCTGCAGCGCCGCCTGATGGCACAGCAGAACCGATCCTGGTCCTTCGATCTGGAAGAAGGCGTGCTGGATACCGCCCGATTGACTCGCGTCATCACAGACCCGACCGCGCCGCTTAGCTTCAAGCAGGAAGATGACAGCAATTTCCGCGACACCGTGGTGACCCTGCTGCTCGACAATTCCGGCTCGATGCGCGGACGTCCGATCATGGTCGCGGCCTTGTGCGCCGATATTCTCGCACGGACGCTGGAACGCTGCGGCGTTAAAGTCGAGATTCTCGGCTTTACCACCAAAGCCTGGAAAGGCGGCCTCAGCCGTGAAGACTGGGTCAAGGCGGGCAAACCGGCCGGCCCCGGACGCCTGAACGACCTTCGGCACATCGTCTACAAGTCGGCCGACGCGCCTTGGCGCCGGGCGCGCCGCAATCTTGGTCTGATGATGCGGGAAGGTCTGCTCAAGGAAAACATTGATGGCGAGGCCCTGCTCTGGGCCCATGACCGCCTGCTTGGCCGCGCCGAACAGCGCAAGATCATGATGGTGATCTCGGATGGGGCGCCGGTCGATGACTCGACCCTGTCGGTCAATGTCGGCAATTATCTCGAACGTCATTTGCGACAGGTGATCGACGAGATTGAAACGCGCAGCCCTGTCGAACTGATCGCGATCGGCATCGGCCACGATGTCACCCGCTATTACAAGCGCGCTGTCACCATCGTGGATGCCGAACAGCTGGGCGGTGCGATGACCGAACAATTGGCCAGCCTGTTTGACGAGAATGGCGAAGCCCCAAAACCGGAAGCCATGGCCGTCCCGCCCCTGACCCGCGAAACCGTCCGTCCCGGCGGCGCAACCAGCGGCGCCGGATCGGGCGCCCCGCGCTATGGTGGACCCAAAGTTGGCTCCGGCCGCGATGTGCGCCGCACACGGATGTGATGGCCTTCGCAAAAAAGCCGTAAAGATAGGGTCTCAACAGCGCCCATGACATGTTCACTGCGTTTAGCCATTCTGGCTTCAACTGTATTCGTGACGGCCTGTACCGGCGTGGCGGATCAATCGACGTCGCAATCCGCCGAAGCGCCGGTCTGGAGCTACGCGACCTGGCACGCAGACTTGCGGACTGAGTCCTGTCCGGACGGCGCATCTTTCGCCAGGCCAGACCCGTTGGACATAAGGGCCGTGGAAGCCGAACGCGGATCCGAGGAAGATCGCAACGCCCAGCTGGACGGCCTCGTCCTGGCCGGCGCCTGGGCGCTGGAATCAACAAATTCCGAATTTGGCGGCCTCTCCGGGCTGGATCAATTGGGGCCGGACAAGCTGCTCGCCGTTACGGACGATGGCAAGTTTGTCTGGATCGGAATCGACCCGGAGTCCGGCGCCCCCGATGGCTCCGGATCGATCGCCTATATGCGTGATCGCGACGGCAAGATTTTCCCGTCCAAACGCGCCGCCGATGCCGAAGATCTGACGGTGCGCGACGGACTCGCTTTTGTCAGTTTCGAGCAGGAGCATCGTATTTTTGCTTATGATCTCGCGGCCTGCGGCAAGGCGGCCCGCGCGGCGATGGTGGTGAAGCTCAACAAAGTGATAGAAGGGCGCGCCCTCGAGAATAATCGCGGCGCTGAAGCGCTGACCTTTGCCGGCGACACGCTGAAAGTCGGGTTCGAGACCCGCCGCAAGGGCGGTTCACCGATCGGCACCGTGCGCGTCGATGGCGGGTTGAACGATCTCGAACGTGGCGAACAACCGGCCTTGTTTCTGCTGACGGGCATGGACTCGACAGCAGATCTGACCGCCACGGTTTACCGAGCCTATGACCCCATTCGGGGCTCCCGCGCGAATGTCGAGCTTGTGCGCGATGGCGTTTTGGTCGCTTCGGCGAAACTCCGCTCCCCCCTGCCCCTCGATAATTATGAGAGCATCGCGATTGGCACGGCCCCTGATGGCGCGACGCGACTCTGGCTGATCTCGGACGACAATTTCAACAATGATCAACGGACATTGCTTTTGGCGCTGGATTTGATCGATTAGCGGTTTATGAGAGCCGGATGATTCACGATCCGGTCTTTTGGGGTGTCGCGGTCTTTTCCGTCCTGATCACCGGAATCTCCAAAGGCGGGTTTGGCGGGCTGGCCCTGCTCGCCGTGCCGCTCATGGCGCTGGTCATTTCACCGGTTCAAGCGGCCGGTATCATGTTGCCGATCCTGATCGTGATGGACTGGGTCGGCGTCTGGACGTATCGCAAACACTGGGATCGACGCTTGCTCGTCCTGCTCCTGCCGGGCGCGATTCTCGGCATTGCCGCAGGCGGCTTGCTGGCCGGATATGTCGACGATCGCATCGTTCGCATCTGTGTCGGCGTGATTGCGGTTCTGTTTCCCATCTATGCCGTCTTCAAACCGCGTGGCGGCGATGCCTTCATCAAGGATAATCGTCCCCTCGGCTTCATTTCCGGCACGGTGGCCGGCTTTACCAGCTTCATCGCACATGCGGGTGGCCCACCGTTTCAGGCCTATTCCATCCCGCAAAATCTCGACAAGCAAATCTATGCTGGCACGGCGGTGATGTTCTTCTTCGTCGTCAATTTCGTCAAAGTCCTGCCTTATGCCATGCTCGGCCAGTTCGATCAGACCAACTTGACCACATCGCTGATCCTGATCCCGATTGCCCCATTCGGCGTCCTGTTCGGCGCCTGGCTGGTCAAACGGATTGATCAGGCGCTCTTCTATCGCATTCTCTATGCGCTGATCTTCTCAGTCGGTCTGAAACTGTTATGGGACGGGCTGGTCTAATTGTCCTTGATCAAGTCGATCAGGGCGACCGCTTCAAAGCTCGCCCAATCCGCTTCGCCCTCGACTTTTGCGACTTTCAGACCGGTCTGGTCATACAGGATCGTGGTCGGAAATCCGCCGCCAGCACCAGTATCATAGACCACCTGCCAGCCATCCGGACCGTCAGCCAGGGTGTAAAATTCCAGCACACTTCCGGACAGTTCCCGTAGGCGTTGCTGGGCATAGTCGCGGTCTTCAGGCGAATCGACACTGATCGCGATCACCTTGAAAGCATCATCCCCGCGTGAGCTTTGCAGGGCGGCAAGCGACGGCATTTCGCGTTCGCAGGGACCGCACCAGGTCGCCCAATAATTCACCAGGACCGCCTGTCCGGCAAAATCCTGGAACGTGACCTGATTTCCGGCAGCGTCGACAAAGGGGGCTGCGGGTGCCGACGCCCCGCGATCACTCGTATCCAGCTTGGACAGGGTCCCGACCGCCAGTTTGGCCACTGGGTCGCGGTTACTTCCCTTTGAACTGGCGCTAAAGACGGCGTAAAGCAGCGCCAGAGCGATTCCGGCAAACATGGTTGGGATGGCAATGCGCAAGAAACGATCCATGGGGTCTCACCACCCTCCGAGTGATTAAGGACACACGCGATATGGCGAATGAAACGACAAAAGGCCAGAAAATGTGGGGTGGACGCTTCGCCGCACAGCCGAGTGATATCATGCAATCGATCAATGCCTCGATCGATGTCGACCGGCGCATGGTCCGCGAAGATATTGCTGGCTCACGCGCGCACGCTGACATGCTGGCCGAACAGGAAATCATCTCCGGGGAAGACAATACCGCCATTCAGGACGGGCTCGATCAGATTGTCGAAGAAGTCGAGGCCGGCACATTCCCTTACCGGGTCGAGCTGGAAGACATTCACATGAATGTCGAAGCGCGTTTGAAAGAGCTGATTGGCGAACCGGCCGGACGCCTGCACACGGCCCGCTCGCGCAATGATCAGGTGGTGACCGATTTTCGGCTCTGGACCCGCGGCGCCCTCACCGAAGCCCGGCGCAGCCTGAAGAGCCTGCAACGCGCGCTGGTCAAGATTGCCGGCGACCACACAGAGGCCGTGATGCCGGGCTTTACGCACTTGCAGACAGCGCAGCCGGTCACCCTCGGCCACCATATGCTGGCTTATGTCGAGATGATTGAGCGCGATCGTTCGCGTCTGGATGATTGCGCCCGGCGCCTGAATGAAAGCCCGCTTGGCTCCGCGGCATTGGCCGGCACCGGCTTTACGATTGACCGCGATGCCACGGCAGAAGCGCTCGGCTTCTATCGTCCCATGGCGAATTCCCTCGACGCCGTCTCGGCCCGGGATTTCGCCCTGGAAGCCCTGTCGGCATTGTCCATCGCGGCCACGCACCTGTCGCGCCTGGCAGAAGAAATCGTGCTCTGGACGAGCGCCCAGTTTGCGTTTGCGAAACTGTCTGATGGCTGGTCGACCGGCTCATCCATCATGCCGCAAAAACGCAATCCGGATGCGGCGGAACTGGTCCGCGCCAAAGCCAGCTTGATCACTGGTCAGTTCGCCGCCCTGCAAGGCGCCGTGAAGGCCCTGCCTCTGGCCTATGCCAAGGACCTGCAGGATGACAAACAGCTGACCTTTGGCGCGTTTGACACGTTCAGCCTGTGCGCCGCCTCCATGGCCGGTA
>JBCCCT010000186.1:0-6597 GCA_039033355.1 Pseudomonadota bacterium
GTCCGTGATGGCCGGGGTCTCGCTGGCCACCCTGGAAGCCAAGCTTGGGACATCCCGCGTCGCCCGCGCCATGCCGAACACGCCGGGTCTGGTTGGCAAAGGTGTGACCATTCTCTGCACACGGCCGGATACGGGTGCGGACACGATTGCGACGCTGCAGGATCTGCTCACACCGCTCGGCGGGGTGGAAGGGCCGATTGACGAAACCCAGCTCCCCGCGGCGACAGCGATTTCAGGGTGTGGGCCGGCCTATGGTTTCCTGCTGGCGGAAGTGATGTCGGCGGCCGGAGCAAAACACGGGCTCGACCCGGATTTTGCCATGCGTCTCGCCCGCAAGACAGTAGAAGGTGCCGGGGCGCTGATGGAAGATGCGGAAGAGGACGCAGCCACCTTGCGCCAGAACGTGACCTCACCGAACGGAGTGACGCAGGCGGCGTTGGAGGTCTTGATGTCGCCGGATGCCATGCCATCTCTATTCGAAGACGCAGTTGCCGCGGCCATTGCCCGCGACATCGCGCTCTCGAAGGAGACGGAATGACCCGCGACGAGATTATCGCAAAAGGCGTCGAAGCCGCGCTGAAACTGGCCGAGATCGAGACGTGGAGCGCTATAACGCTCGCTGCGATCGCCGAGGAAGCCGGCCTGAGCCTGCGCGACTTTCACCTGCACGCGGATAAGGATGTCTTGTCCGCGGCGGTCGAGCGGAGTTTTGATGCCGGCATGAGCGAAGGCTCCTTTGACAAGCAGGAGTCCGCGCGGACGCGTCTGTTCGACGTCATCATGATGCGGTTCGAAACGATGGAAGAGGTGCGCGACGGCGCGATGTCCTTTCTGCGCTGGCGCGACCGCTCCCTCGATGGGCTTGGCTTGCGGGTGAAGAATCGCGCGGCAACAGCGAAATGGGCCCTGACCTGCGCCGGCCTGGACGGGGCCAGCGCCTTGCCGCGCGGCGTGCAGATTACTGCGCTCGCCTGGGCCATCGCGCAAGCCGAACGCGCCTGGCGGCAGGAGACAAGCGCCGATCTCAGCCGCACCATGGCAGCCCTGGACGCAGAATTGATCAAGCTGGAAGAGCGGATGGAATGGCTCAGCGCGCGCGGCAAGCGCAAGGCGAAGACTGACGCCGATCAGTAAGGCAGACGCAAGCGAACGCGCAATCCCCCGAGCGGACTATCCTCAAGTCGAATATCGCCGCCATGCGCGCGGGCAAAATCGCGGGCCAGGGTCAGGCCGAGCCCGGTGCCAGCGACATTCTGAGAGCGCCCATCATCCAGACGGTGGAACGGCCGGAACGCGTCTTCACGTTTGTCATCGGGAATGCCGGGGCCATCATCGTCGAACAGGATTTCCGCCATGCGTGGGCCCTTGATCAGTCGGACCTCACAGCGATTGCCATAACCAACCCCGTTTGAAATCAGATTGGTCAGCGTACGCGTCAGGGCCATGGGCCGAACGGTAAGCGAGATTTCAGAGGCTTCGATGACATGCGCACCATCAATGCGCTCGGCAACCGTCCGGGTCATATGGTCGAGACGCAGCTCTTCCGGCTTTTCGCCTTCTTCACCGCTGGCAAAGGCGAGATACTCGTCGAGCATTTTCGACATGTCATCAAGATCATCTCGCGCGCCATCAATCTCTTCTGACTGCTCCATCATGGCGAGCTGTAGCTTCAATCGGGTCAGCGGGGTGCGCAGGTCATGACTGACGCCGGCCAGCATGGCCGTGCGTTGTTCGGTAAAGGCGGTCAGCCGGGCGCGCATATCGGTCACGGCGCGGGCCGCATCGCGTATCTCGGTCGCGCCGCTGGGCCGGAAGCCCGGCATGTCACGGCCGCGCCCGAATGCCTTGGCGGCTTCTGTCAGGCGCAGGATGGAGCGGACCTGATTGCGCAGGAAGGCAAAGGCGAGGGCCAGCATCAGGATCGCCCCCAGCAATACCCAGACAATGGTGAAGTGCGTATTCGCCGCCAGCGCACGTTTGCGGTCGATCAGGACCCGGACTGTGCCGGTTTCGATCGCGCTGCGAAAGTCCAGCACGCTCCCGGATTCGACCGTGCGCACTTCAACCGGATGCGATGTGACTGAGGCCAGCTGCCCGCGCAGGACATTGCCATAGCTGAACCGCGTCCGGGCATTGTCCGGCCAGGTCATGCCTTTGGGGTGGGCGCAGTCCAGGCGCAGGCCGAGCTGAGCTTCAATATCGGTTTCCATGGCCAGGTCATGATTCGGGTCGGCGCAGATATCGACAATCAACCCGACTTCCCGAGCGATGGATTGCGACAGTTTCTCGTTCACGTCGCTAATGTGTTCCTGATAATAATAAAGCGAAAAAATCGCAAAGATCGCGATCACCGGCACCGCAACCAGCGCCGCAAGTCGGGCATACAGGCCGCGGGGTGTATAATCGCGCAGGCGAAAGCTGCTCATGCCTAGGGTTCCAGAATCAACATCATATTGGTGCGATCCTTATGCACGATTTTATAGCCATGTTCGAGCAACATCGCTTCGCAATCGCGCTCCCAGCGTCCGGAATGGCAGGCTTCCATGACAATGGCTTTGGGGAACAGGTCGGAGGTCGCTGCGGCAAAGAACGGGAACAGCACCCCGTCTTCGAAGCCTTCAACGTCAATTTTCAACAGATCCAGTTTGTCGACGCTGCATCGATGAAGCAGGTCGATCATCGGGATGACCGGCACATCCAGGGTCGGCACGCCTGCTGACAGCCGGGCTGAGGCCTGTCCGGCACTCTCGGGCAGCGAAATCGTCAGACTTCCGGGCGCGTCCCCGCCAACCGCCGTTTGCAGCAAATGCAGGTTCAGGCGTTTATCCAAATCGGGGTTGAGCGCGAAATTGGTCTCAAGCCGATCAAACATGGCCGGCTGTGGCTCGGCGCTGATCAAGGTGCCGTCTTGCATTAGCGAGGCGACGAACAGGCTGAACACACCGGCATTGCCGCCAATGTCGAGAAAGACGCCATCCTTTGATGGCATATGGTCCCGGCAGAACGCATACTCCTCACGCGCATAGCGTTTCGGGCTGAGCAGCGCTTTGACTTCGGAATTGTTTCCCGTGTGATGCAATCGCGCCTGACCGCCATAGAGCGAGACATCGAGCGGCCCTTCCGGATTGAGCGCACGCACGGCCTTGGCCATCAGTTTTCGCATACCGCCACGCCCCAGCGGCGTGTGCCGCGACAAGGTCACGAGAGCCTGTGACAAAGGGCCAGGTCGGAAGGCCTGTGTGGAGTGATCCATTTTGTCTCCAACAGTCAGAAACGCAGGACGGCTGTATACGCGGTCTGTTCGATATTGGGTAGATCAGGTCTCAGTCGAGATCATTGCTCAATATGGCCATGGCATCTTCCTTGAGAATTTCGGCCATGTCCTGAAAACTCGCTGCCATGGGCGAGGTCGGGCGCCAGATCAGGGCGACGCGTCGCATCGCGCGCGGATGATCCAGTGGTCGCAGCACCAGATCCGCATCGCGGCTGGCTTCGGACAAGGCGTAAATGGCCGGCAGGATTGCGATCCCGGCGCCCGTCGCAGACATGTGCCGAATCGCGTCCAGACTGGTGCCGGTAAAAACGCCGCTCATTTTCGCCTCAGCCGTGTTCGCCAATTCATGTACGATCCGGCTGAGGCGGTGATTTTGTCCGACGCTCAAAAGCTCACGATCCTTCAAATCGTCCAGACGCACGGGGCCGGACCCGGCCAGTTCGTCGTCCGGCGCTGCGCAAATCCATAAATGCTCTTCGAACAGAAGCGCGCTCGACATGTCCGGATGATCTTCTGGCGTCGAGATGACGCAATCCAGTGCACCATCGATGAGACGCGCCTGCAAATGCTCCGTCCAGTGTTCTTCAACCACCAATCGCAATTGCGGATAGGAACGGTGCAGGTCCTTGACCACAGGCGGCAAAAGATAAGGGCCGACGGAGGGCAGCACACCGAGCCGGATCCGTCCGGACAGGGTCCCTTCCTGGGCCCGCATGGCGGCTTTCAGGTCTTCAACATCGCGCAGGATCAGACGCGCGCGGCGGACAAATTCCTCGCCTTGCGCGGTCATCAGGGCGCCGCTGCGACCGCGCTCGATCAATTGCAGGCCGAGCTGTTCCTCGACGGAGGATATCTGCGCAGATAGGCTAGGCTGGCTGACATGCAAACGCTTCGCCGCTTCGTGAAATCGACCGGTTTCAGCGACGGCGACAATGTATTGAAGTTGGCGAAGAGTCGGGCGCATCCGTGGTAGCTTGTTCCTATCGAAATTTTAGTTTCTTTAGATTTGAATTATCGCGATCGTCAACCAATTTCTAGCTCAATCGCAATAGATGGAGCCAAAAAATGGTCCGAATGACAGCAAACCCCTCCCTTAGCTTCCCGCAATCTCCTGCGGCCGTTCTGATTGGCAAGACAGAGGTCAATGCGCTCGATATTGATGCCTTTGTCACGGCAGAGCAGACGCCCAAGCCGGAATCCCGGCGTGGCTGGCGTCGGCGTCGCATTCGCCGTGGCAAAAGCTAGAGACGCCAATGCCGGAACTTGATCGCTGGGAGAATGAAGGCGGCAGCCTGCCGCCGCCGCGCCGCACGGTCCATCTCAGGGCCCTGCAGCGTCGACATGCCCAACTGGACGATCTGGTCCAGCAGGAAATGAAACGCCCGGCCCCATGCTCAGTTGAATTGCAGAGGTTGCGGCGGGAGAAGCTCTACCTCCGGGATCAGATGCGTACGCTGGGAACCTAGCCGCCCGTCTTTTCAAAGGCGCGCTGAAAGGCGGGCCGCGCAATATTGCGAGCAAGATAGGCGGAGAGTTTCGGATAGGGGCCCAGTTCGCCCAGTCGCTCTGCCATTTGGGCGATATAGGTCATGCCAATATCCGGAGCCTGGAACGTGTCGCCCATAACATAGTCGCGATCGGCCAGACGCGCCTCGGCATAGCCGAGCTGCAGCGCCACTTCGCCGGTCGCGAACATGTCGAACAAAGGCGGTTTCTCTTCGTGCCGGCTGAGCAGCAACTTGATCAGCATCGGCGCAAAGGCCGAGGCTTCGGTATACATCAACCATTGCATCCATTCGGCTTTCGCCTTGGGAGCGTCTGATTGCGGCCCGAGCTTGTTATCGGTGTCGAACTTTTCCAGCAGATAGAGCGCAATGGCGCCAGATTCCGCCAGGGTGAAGCCATCATCCTCAATCACCGGAGATTTGCCGAGCGGATGCGCGTTTTTCAGTTCCGGCGGGGCGCGGCCCATTTCATTGCGATCATAGAATTCGAATTCATAGGTGGCGCCCAGTTCTTCCAGCAACCAGACCGTGAAAATGGAGCGCCCGACGCGCAAGTGATGGATTTTGAGCATGTGAGTGTCCCTTGTGTCAGTCTGGCATCAGACGATATCCGATACCGCGAACGGTCTGGATGTGAATGGGGTTCCTCGGGTCAGGTTCGATTTTCTTGCGCAAACGGGTGACCTGCACATCAATGCTCCGCTCGGTCCCGCTTGAAGTCTTGTCGGCCAGAGCTTCGCGCGAAATCGGTTCGCCAGGGTGGCGGGCGAGATAGGTCAGAAGCTGCAACTCGCTATCGGTCAGGCGAATATGACCGCTGGGTCCGGTCAGCAAGCCCTTGGTGGGATCGAACATCAGGCCGGACATTTCAACCTCATCGGGGGGCGGTGGCACATGGGTGCGGCGAATGATGGCAGCGGTGCGCAGAGCCAGCTCTTCCGGTTCGAACGGCTTGGGTAGATAATCATCCGCCCCAAGGCGCAGACCTTCAATACGATCGTCTGACTGGCCGCGCGCGGTCAGCAGCATGACGGGCGTCTGATTGCCGTCATCCCGCAACGCCTTGAGCAGGCTAAGCCCGTCTTCGCCCGGCATCATGATATCGAAAATGGCGAGATCGAAACTGAAGGTCTGGAACAGCTTGCGCGCGGCGGCGGCATCTGCGGCGGTAGTCACCGAGTGGCCTTCGCGCGTCAGGTACTGTTTCAGCAGGTCGCGAATGCGATCATCATCATCAACGATCAACAGATGCGTTTCATCGCTCACAACAGAGCCTCCAACACGCTACGCACGCCGCCCACGGCGCTCGCCCCGGCGCTGCGATAGGCTTTACGCAACTTGTCGCGCATGTCGAGTGTGGCCGGATCGGTGACGCGTTTGCCTTCATGGCTGAGGAAGAGGTACCGCACCCGGCGATCCCCCGCTTCGCTGCGGCGTCGTTCGATCAGACCCCGCTTTTCAAGATCGGCGATGATCCGCGCAAAGGTCGGGGTTGTTGTGTCCAGCTGCTCGCAGAGATGATTGACCGAATGGCCGGGCTGAAACCGGATCGTCAAAAGCGTCTGGGCGGCCAGCAGCGGCATTTCAAAATCGCGGGCAATCTCGCGCGCGGCTTTCATCAGGGCGCGCTCACTGGCCAGCAGCAATGCGATTCCGTAGTCCAGCTCTTCGTCCCTGAGGAAAAGACGGGGGTCGAAACCCGGCGCGTTTGCGCGTATTTGGTTGACATTCACCATGGTCATCTGAGAATGCCCGTGAAACGCTCAAAAGTGCAAGACAGGAAAAGAGAATGGCAGACCAGGCCTATGATGATCGTGA
>JBCCCT010000187.1:0-6532 GCA_039033355.1 Pseudomonadota bacterium
ACGTTTGGTGAAGCTGCAAATGCGATCGCCATTCGAGACTTGAGCAATGGGCTCACGACCATCACCAATACCGGATCGATCATAGCAGCCCATTCTACTGACGGGACCGAAGTAGACGATATTGGCGCAACGCGCGCGATCGATCTGTCGACCAGCACGCAGGATATCTCTGTTCTTCAGACGCTGGCGACGCCGACGGACGACGTCAATGGCGATGACGTGATCGACTCGGATGATGTTGTATCGCCGACCCTGATCGGGGATGTTTTGTTCGGATCAGGTGACGATACACTGACCTCAACCAGCGGAACAATTATTGGCGATGTTGAGTTTGGCCTCGGCAATGCAACCCTGACATTGAGCGGAACCGATTATGCCGGAGACGTTGCATTCTCGGATGGCGACAATGCGCTGTCTTTCACCTCGGGCAATTTTGTAGGTGACGTTTTGTTTGGCGGCAATACTGCAACCTTCAATCTCACCAATGCCATCTATACGGGACAAATTGTCAGCGATGGGACGCTCGACAGCCTGACGGCCGTCGACACAGATCTGCTCTTCAGCGAAGGCACGTCTGCGACGATGACAACCTTCTCGCTGACGGGCGAATCGCTTCTCCAGGTCGATCTCGATCCGAACGCGACAACTGCTCCGGCGACGCTGACCGTCACGGGAGCCGCGACGCTCGGCGACAGCGTCAAGATTCGTCCGGACCTGCAGGGCATTTCTTCCACCGACTTCACCCATACATTTATCGACGCTGGAAGCCTGATATTTGATGGCACGCTTGATGAGTCCCTTATCCAGGATACACCCTTCATCTATAATGTTGAACTGGTGGCCACCGATGATGTCCGCGACACGCTGGATCTCGAATTCAGCTTGAAAACGACAGAGGAACTGGGCCTCGATCTCAACCAGGCGGCTGCCTATACCGCCGTTCTGGATGTGTTTAGCGGTGATGATGAACTCGGCGCCGCTTTGGCAGAGGTCTCCGAGGAATCAGAGTTCTTCCAGATCTACAACTTGCTCTTGCCGCAACGCACCGATGCCGCGACAAGGTATCTGTCGTCTCAGAGCAGCGCGGTCTTCGGCGCTCTGGGCAACCGTATCAAAACGCTTTCCAGCAATGAGGAAAGGCCTTTTGGCTTCTGGGCCCAGGAGTATTTTACCGTCATCGATATTGAAGAAGATACCGATGTGCCTGGCTATAATGGCAGTGGATTGGGCTTTGCGGCTGGCCTCGACAGTCGTATCGGATTTCTCGATGTGGCCGGATTGCACGTCAATTATTCCAGCGGTGACTTTGAGGAAAAAACGGGCGGCAGCAATCCGGTGACGACAAGCAGTTTCGGGATTGGTCTATATGCCAAGGAATCTCTCGGACCCCTCGACTTTGTGATTGCGAGTCAGATCAGCAATGTCGATTTCAACAGCCGCCGCGAAATCGAGATTGACGAATTCGTTTTTGATCAGGCCGCCGAATGGACCGGCACCAGCGCCATGACCAGTGCCAGTGTCGCGTCTGAATTCGAGATGGGTCAATTCTATGCCCGGCCGCAAATATCGGTCGATTATTTCCGGCTGGAACAGGACAGCTATACGGAAACAGGGGACGAAAGGCTCGCCCTGGAAATCGGCGCTGCAGATACAGATCGGTCCAGCGCCACGGCTGTCCTGGATCTCGGGGCGCGCTTGCCAGTTGGCGATCGCAGCCCGGCCCTGATCATCCCGGAAGTCTCGATCGGATATCGCGGCGAGCTTTCCTCTACGCCGTATGAGACCACTGCCCGGTTCCTGAGTTCAGAGGAGACGTTCGACATTCTGGCTCAGGATTCCTTCTCGGATGCCTTTCTCGCCGGGATTTCGCTCAGTACCGATTCTGTCATGGGATCGGCGCGGTTTGGTTATGATGTCGAGATCGCCGAAGAAGGGATCATCCATTTCGGTGGCGCCACCCTGAAGCTCAAATTCTAGGGTATCGCCGCGACGGAATACGACACCGCCTCTAGTCACGCCCCTGTTATCGTTTGATATAGTCGAGCGATAAAGACAGGATTTGGAGGTTTCGATATGAGTCAGTTCAGTGACAAGACGGTGTGGATCACGGGCGCGTCTTCGGGCATTGGCAAGGCCCTGGCCATCGCCTTTTCGGATGTAGGAGCGAAGACTATTCTGTCTGGCCGCCGGATAGAGGCTCTGCAAGAGGTCGCGGATGGCTTGTCCACGCCTTCCCTCGTCCTGCCTTTCGAAGTCACCGATTATGACGCTCTGCCGGGCCAGGTCGATGCGGCCTGGGACTGGGCGGGTTCGGTCGATATTTTGATCAACAATGCCGGCGTCAGTCAGCGCAGCCTGGCGATCAAGACAGATCCACAAGTCTATACTGATCTGATCAATATCGACCTGATCGCACCGATCTGGCTGACCCAGTTGCAATTGCCGCGCATGGTTGCGGCGGGCGGTGCGCACATCGTTGCGATCAGCTCCGTCGCCGGGCGGATCGGCCCTCCCCTGAGAACGGCCTATGCGGCCGCCAAACATGGCTTGATCGGCTATATGGATTCCCTGCGCACCGAAGTTTCGGTTCTGCACAAGATTCATGTCACCAATGTCCTGCCGGGATCTGTCGCAACCAATGTATCGCGCAATGCGTTGACCTCGGATGGTTCGTCGCGCGGCAAGTCTGATGCGAATATTGATGGCGGCGATGATCCGGCCGATCTGGCCAAGGACATTCTCACCGCCATCACCGACAAGACACCGGAACTGATCTTCGCCAAAGGCACGGAACTGGAAGCGGCCAAACAGCGTCAGAGCAATCCGGAAGCGCTGTTCGAAATGATGAACCAAATGGGCGCCCAGATTGCTGAACGCTATGAGGCCGGCGACGACGCCTAACGGTTCTGCCGGTTATCGATCAGGTCCTGCACGACTTCCGGTTCGGCGAGGGTTGAGGTGTCGCCGAGATTGTCGAACTGATCTTCGGCGATCTTGCGCAGGATGCGGCGCATGATCTTGCCGGAGCGGGTCTTGGGCAAGCCGGCCGCAAACTGGATCAGGTCCGGCGAGGCGATCGGTCCGATCTCGGTGCGGACATGCTGGACCAGGCTCTGCTTCAGCTCATCGCTCGGCTCGACGCCGGCCACCGGGGTGACATAGGCATAAATGCCCTGGCCCTTGATATCATGCGGATAGCCGACCACAGCCGCTTCCGCGACCGCATCATGCGCAACCAGGGAGCTTTCCACTTCGGCGGTCCCCATGCGGTGGCCAGAGACATTGATGACATCATCGACCCGGCCGGTAATCCAGTAGAAGCCGTCTTCATCGCGGCGACAGCCATCGCCGGTAAAATAATTACCAGGATAGGTTGCGAAATAGGTGTCGATAAAGCGCTGATGGTCGCCATAGACGGTGCGCATCTGGCCCGGCCAGCTGTCGGTAATGATCAGGTTGCCCTCTGTGGCGCCTGTCAATTCGGCGCCTTCAGCATCGACCAGTTTCGGTTCGATGCCGAAGAACGGGTGAGAGGCCGCGCCCGGCTTCTGATCAGTTGCCCCTGGCAGTGGCACCATCATGCAGGCGCCGGTCTCGGTCTGCCAATAGGTGTCGACGATCGGACAGCGGCTGTCGCCGACGGTCTTGTAATACCATTCCCAGGCTTCCGGATTGATCGGCTCGCCGACTGAGCCGAGCAGGCGGATGCTTGACCGGCTGGTCGACTTGACCGGTCCTTCGCCTTCGCGCATCAGGGCCCGGATGGCGGTTGGGGCAGTATAGAAAATGGTCACGCCATGCTTGTCACAGGCCTGCCAGAAGCGGCTGGCATCAGGATAGGTCGGCACGCCTTCAAACATCATGCTCGTCGCGCCATTGGCGAGCGGGCCATAGACAATGTAAGAGTGCCCGGTCACCCAGCCAACATCGGCGGTGCACCAATAGACGTCCGTCTCTTTCAGATCGAAGACATATTCATGGGTCATCGAGGCCCAGACCAGATAACCGCCAGTCGTGTGCAACACGCCTTTGGGTTTGCCAGTCGAACCGGACGTATAGAGAATGAAGAGCGGATCTTCGGCATTCATCGGCGCGGGCGGGCAGTCCGCCGACACTGAAGCTGCCGCCTCGTGCAGCCAGATGTCCCGGCCCTCAGCCATGTTCACGGGATTACCTGTACGGCGCACGACGAGGACTTTCTCGACCATGCCGCCGGCCAGTTCGCAGGCCTTGTCGGCATTGACCTTGAGCGGCACGATCCGGCCGCCGCGTATGCCTTCATCAGCGGTGATCATGAACTGGCTGTCGCAATCGGTGATCCGACCGGCCAGCGCTTCCGGGCTGAAGCCGCCAAACACGATCGAGTGGACGGCCCCGATCCGGGCGCAGGCTAGCATGGCATAGGCCGCTTCCAGGATCATCGGCATATAGATGGTGACGCGGTCGCCCTTTTTGACGCCCATGTCTTTGAGCACATTGGCGAAACGGCAGACCGCGCTGTGCAGCTGTTTATAGGTGACCTTGGCATCATCGGCCGGGTCATCGCCTTCCCAGATCAGCGCCACCTTGTCGCCGCGGGTGGCGAGATGCCGATCGATGCAATTGTAGGAAACGTTGAGCTCACCATCGCTATACCAGCGTACATGCAAGTCAGACTTGTCCCAGGAGACATCCTTGACCGTGGTATAGGGTTTGGACCAATCGAGCCGTTTGCCTTGCTCGCCCCAGAACCCTTCAGGGTCGGCAATCGAGGCGGCATACATCTCGCGATACTTTTCCGGGCTCAGATTGGCCGTGGCCGCAAAGCCTGAAGGCACGGGATAGACGGGAGTATCGGTCATGTTGAATGTTCCGTTGGTCTGGGTTGTTTCCTCATACAAACACAATGCGGATTTGCGCCTGAAGGTAAAGACTGACCGTACCGGCAACTGAGAACGGCATCAGACTTGCAGCGTCTCCGGCATGGCTTCAAAGATCATCCCCTTCCGTCGTCCTGCGCCAAGCGCACATACGCCTCATGTCAGCCCGGCTGAGCGAGCTGAAAAGCTGCCGGAATGGGCGCAAGAGCTCGACGTTGCCTGGATTTTCAAGGAAGCCGATCGCCGTCTCGGAAAACGCGCGCGTTAAGCATTTCACGCTCCGGGGAACCGTCCGGATCGGGGTCTAACCCCTCAATTTCAATCAACTTTCGAGGGTCCAACTGCGCCAAAAACGCGCGCGACAGTTGAGAGACTCACGATTTTGCCAAAAATGAACTATATGTTGACGCGACCGTCAGGATTTACGGCGCGCTTTTTCCGGATGGAAATCTTTCGTTGGTATGGCGGTTAACCATAATAAGAGTGGCGAAAACGCCCGTGCATTCCAGAAAGGCAGCCTCCCGAATGCCCTCCTTTCCGACCTCCGTCCGAACAGCCGGATTTATCTTGCTGGCCCTCCTTGCCTATTTCGTGTTTCGCGGCGTGACGCGGGCGCCGGCTGAGCCGCCTGTGTCTTCAGCAAGTGATGATTCTGCGACGGCAAAAACAGCCTTGCCTGAAGTCATTGTTCGCCCGGCCACCTTGGTGCCGCATCAGGTCAGTGTTTCCCTGAAAGGCAGCTCGGAGCCTGATCGCGAAGTCACCGTTCGCGCCGAGACGATGGGAACCGTCACCAATGCCTCCGTCCAGGAAGGTCAGACCGTCCGCCAGGGCGCCCTGCTCTGCGGCCTGGATGTCGAAAGCCGGAATGCCCGCATCGCCGAGGCTGAAGCCGCGGTCGCCTCTGCCCGGCTCGATCATGACGCCCAAAGCCAACTGGAAGAAAAGGGCTGGACCACATCCAATCGCGCGGCCGCAACCAAAGCCGCACTGGATGGTGCCGAAGCGGCGCTCGCAGCGGCCCGTATTGAACTGGCGAAAACGCGGATCACCGCGCCGTTTAATGGCGTGTTCGAGGCCCGCTCGGCTGAGCTAGGCGATTTCCTCTCGATTGGCGCACCTTGCGGCCGACTGGTCGATCTTGATCCGATCATCGTGGCGGTCGACGCAACCGAGGACCAGCTGGGGGCGATTGACCCAGAGCAGCCCGTCAATGTGGAATTTGCCACTGGCCGAACAGCGGTCGGCAATGTCCGGTTCGTCGCGCGCACTGCCAACCAGCAGACCCGCACGTTCCGCGTCGAAGTCGAAATTCCAAATGCCGATGCCACTATCCCTGCAGGCCTCACAGCTTCGGTCAAACTGGGCCTGGGCGAAGTGCCAGCGGTCCTGACCACGCCAGCGACCCTGGTATTGCATGATGATGGCCGCGTTGGTGTACGATATGTCGATACGAGCAATATGGTTCAATTCGCAGAAGTGAATGTCGTCGATGATGCGCCAGATGGCATCTGGGTCAGCGGTATTCCATCCGGTGTGAACCTTTTGACGGCGGGACAGGACTATCTCAAAGAAGGGGTCGAAGTGTCGCCCCGCCTGGTTGAGGGACTTTAAGGCATGAACGGTCTGATAGATGGTGCCATCGGTCGCGCGAGAATGGTCCTGGCCATTCT
>JBCCCT010000188.1:0-6529 GCA_039033355.1 Pseudomonadota bacterium
CCGATTTGAAGATTGTCCGGACTCGGTGTGATGCCGAGTCCCAGGCTGGTCGGGCCGACCACCGGCACGCCAAATCCAAGCAAGCCTGTGCCCGGACCGCCGGGCGAAATCTCTCGATAGGTGAGGGCGCCCGAAGCCTGTTCGCGGGTGACATAATCGGCGCTCAACAGCAGCGCAGAGGACTCAGACAGCTCAAAATTGATTTTCGCCCGTACGCCTTGCTCATTGCGCTCGTTCAACTCGTCCTGTGGCGCCGTCGGATTGATATTGTCGATATAGCCATCACGCGTATTGCTATAGGCAGAAATACGGGCCGTAATCCCGTCTGCGATCGGGCCAGAGACTCCGCCACTGACATTCACCTCGTTGAACGAGCCATAGGCGAGATTGAAATTCGCGGCGAGCTCGTCCGTTGGCCCGCGCGTGATCACCGAAACAACGCCGGCTGAGGCATTCTTGCCAAACAGGGTACCTTGCGGGCCGCGCAGGACCTCGATCCGTTCAACATCGGCAAAGTCGAAAATACCCGCGCCTTCACGCCCCATCACCACACCATCGATCGCAATGGCCGTGGACGCCTCGATGCCGATATTGAACAGGCTGGTGCCAATGCCGCGAATGGTGGTAGCCGATTGCCGCGCATTCACGCCAGCATTGAAACTGAATCCCGGTGCAATGAATTGCAGCTGATCGAAGCCATCAATCTGGCGATCTTCCAGAGCTGCACCATCAATCGCCGTGACCGAGATCGGCACGTCCTGCAGATTCTGCTCCACCTTTTGCGACGTGACCGTGATCGTTCCAAGTCGGCGGGCATCGTCTCCGTCCGATTGATCCTGTGCGAAAGCGGGAACAGCATACGCAAGCGTCAGAGCAGATGCGGTGAGTAGCAGTCGGGAATGTCGAATCATTTTTCCTCTCCAAGTGTATAGTTTTTACCAGTTGGAAAATTATACAATTGGATAAGAGTCAAGTTCTTTCCGACCTCAAGGCGGAGCTTTGCCGCGCCGGTGTGTGATTTTTGTGAGGGTTCAGTCCCGGGCCCAGTCCGGCAATGACGGCCAGGAAGCGGGACTGCGTTCCGGCGCATTCAACAGGATGGCGATGACGGTCTCGGTGTGCGCATCAATGGCCGCATCATCATGCATATCGACGCCATACAGCTCACTGATCGCGTTCGAGAGCACGAACGGCATCTGGCAAACGGTCGAGATTGTGTAGAATAGCGAGATCAACCAGACTTCCGGGATGACCCCCGTCTTCATCAGCTGTTTGAAGATCGGAATGAGCGCCAGGTGGCTCTCGCGAATATATTGAATCATCCATTTGAGCCGTTCGCCACCATGCAGGCTCTCTCCAATCATGATCCGCGCGTGTTCCGGATTGTCGGCGCAGTATCTGATATAGTGGCGCAAGAATATGGTGAGACCTTCGCGGGTGGCAAAGTCGACTGGACCGATCGCCTCCTCACTCAACGCCGCGTCCAGGCGTTGAAACATGTCCGTGACCACGTCTTTCCACAACTCTTCCTTGCTTCCGAAATGATAGCGGATGAGTGTGTGAGTCATGTCCACATCCGCCGCGATGTCGCGAATGCTGGCGGCTTCAAACCCATTTTCGGCAAATGCCTTGCGGGCGGCACTCATGATGCGCTCGCGTGTCCTGTGCGAGCGCGTTTGCGCCGGTGGACGCCGCGTGGGTTGAGGCGCTTGTTTCAAACCTGAACTCGCATTTGTCTCATTCCTGAAGAAAGCCTTGGAACGTCCAGACCGTTCTGCCGTCACGGCGGGGTTGAGCCAAGACTATAATCTCAGATCCTTGCATTGGCCCATACCACGGTGTGCAAAAGGCGGCCGTCGACGGAGCGGTTCGGGTGTGCGATGAAAATGCGTCATGGGGAGGAAATCGATGTCTATGCAGTTCCGTTTAGCGATTGCGTCTGGAATTGGGGCGGCGCTACTCGCGTTCTCCGGTTGCACCACGGGTCTAAGTCCATCCGCCTATTCTCAAACCGAGCCCGCCGACCCAAGCCCGCCCAATATTGTCTTCGTGCTCACAGATGATCAGCGGTTTGACGCGATCGGCGCGCTGGATCCGAACATCGACACGCCGAACATGGACCGCATGTTGAATGAAGGTGCGCACTTCCTGAATGCCTTCGTCACGACATCGCTCTGTTCGCCATCACGGGCCACGCTTCTGACCGGCCAGTACATGCACAGCCACGGCGTGGTGGATAATAACAAGGTCGACATATCGCATCTCGAGTTCTTTCCGGAGCGGTTGCAGACGGTCGGGTATCAAACGGCCTTTATCGGTAAGTGGCATATGGGCGCGCATGGTGATGACCCGCAACCTGGTTTCGATCATTGGGTGAGTTTCAAGGGCCAGGGTCATTATCGACCGATCAATAATGGCCAGCAATCCTGGCTCAACGTGAACGGCGCGCGCGTGGCCCAGACCGATTATATTACGGATGAACTGACGGACTATGCGATGACCTGGTTGGACAGCGTCGACCAGGAGGCGCCTTTCCTGTTGTATCTCTCGCACAAGGCCGTGCACGCCGATTTCATTCCAGCGGAACGCCATCAGGACCAGTATGCAGACCGCCTTCCAGATTTGCCCGCCAGCGCAGCAGACACGTCCGAGAATCGCAATGGCAAACCCATGTGGGTGCATAATCAGCGCAATAGCTGGCATGGCGTGGATTTTCCGTATCATTCCGATCTCGACATTCGCGAGTATCGGCGTGCCTATAACCGCTCTCTAAGCGCCGTGGATGAAAGTCTGGGTGAGATTCTGGCCTGGCTGGACGCGCAAGGTTTAAAGGAGAATACGATCGTCATCCTGATGGGCGATAATGGATTCATGTTCGGCGAGCACGGCTTGATCGACAAGCGCAACGCTTATGAGGAGTCGATGCGTGTACCACTCATCATGTACGCGCCAACAAATATCGCACCGGGTTTGAAGATTGATGAAGTGGTCGCCAATCTCGACATCGCTCCAACCATGCTGGAATGGGCCGGGCTTGCTGTGCCGGATCATTATGAAGGTCGCAGCATGGCCGGGCTGATCGATCAGGGCGAAGATGCAACCTGGCGGGATACGCTCTTCTATGAGTATTTCTGGGAATATGATTTTCCACATACGCCGACCACCTTCGCGATCCGGACACCAACGCACAAACTGATCCAGTATCACGGCGTCTGGGATCTGGAAGAACTCTACAACATTGTCGATGACCCGAATGAAATGGTGAATCTGATTGATGATCCGGCGTCGATCGAAACCAAGATCGAACTGCGCCAGGCCTTGTTCCGGGGCATTCAGAATTCAGATGGCGAAAACATCATCCGCTATACCGAACGCAGCAGCAGCGGGACGGTTTTCCGTCACGAGGATCGCTCGGTTGCGGCCGAATACCCGGAACGATGGTTGCGCCCTGACGGCGCGCCGGACCGTACGCAGCAGTTTACGCCGGACTCGATTGAGAAGGTTGAGCGTTTCGGAACGATCACGACGCCGAAATCGACGCCTCCATCCGAATAGACGCGTGACCGAGATTTCCGACCTAATTCTTGATCGCTAGTGCGCGATAAACGAAACAGTCACGTCGCCGAGATATGAACCGCCGAGGTCTTCTTGTTCGTACAGCCGCGCACGGATCTGGTTCTCGCCGTGTTGCAACAGGACGCCCGTGCGCTCATCCGAAGCAACATCCGCGACAGATCGGAATGGCGCCTGATTGTCGCTCAACACAAAGACGTCATTCACGGTAAATGCGACACTGCCAACGCGATCCGCAATATGTTGCGGGAGCTTCAACTCGAAATAGGTTTCGCCATCCGGGCTGTGATGGAGCATACTGTCAGTTGTCAGCGTGCCATGCCAGCGATCATCCTCCAGCGTGTAAAGGTCAACGCGCGCTTCGCCGGTCGCGGCAGATGTCTTTGCATGGGAACCATGATGCATGTGTCCGTGGCTCATTTTGTTCGAGCCATCCGAGTTTGTAAGGACAGGCGTGAGCGTGTCACCGAAAGGCGTGCGATCGACTCCATCGGTCAAGGAAACGCTATTGTCATAGACGCGACCATCTGGTCCGAAGAAGCGCTCTGGAAGTTGGCCTCTACCACCTTCAAAGCCGCAGCTGCGCGCCTCCTGGACACAACGCAATATGTCCTGATTTACTGCTGCACTCGCGCCAAACATATAGTCTCCGTGCAAGGTCGAAAGTGGCGCCGCGCCGGCCATGGCATCTGAAGACAGATAAGGCGCATTACCGGTTTCGGCGGCGTCAAAGAACATGATGAATTGCGGGGTTGGGAATCGGTAGGGGTGGCTCAAAGGACAATCAACTTCATTGCCATCGCCAGGATAGGCGACATGACTGTTGACCTGGTTGGCCGCTTCGCCCGGCATGTCTCGATAAGACAGGATTGGGCGTCCATCGCGTTGACCATTGTCCGTGGCAACGCAAGACGGGAAAGTCACGTTCACGGCCAGCGCTTCCCAGCCATTATGATCGCTGAAGCCGGCGCGGATCAGTGGTGCGTTGAAGTTCAGCGTGTCCGCAGATGCGAGCATGCCCAGTCCTTGCGGGATTTCCTGCACCAGGTCGTAGCGCATCGCCGGACCCCCAAACGTCTTGTAATAGATAAATGTCTCTTCCGGGACGACGACTTCATCTTGCGCGTTGAAGACAGCGGGTATCCAGGCGCCGACGCGATAGTCCACGCCGCCCTCGCAAGATCCCGCGCCTGAACTCAGGATCGAGTCGGACGTGGTGAAGGCATCGGTCGCGGTATTGCCCCAGAACATGTGCAAATGCGCTTGTCCGGGGCCATCCGGGAAGATGATGGGGTCATCATATGAGAAATGACTGATCACACAGTAGATGCGGTTGCCATGCGCATCGCGTGTGGTTGTCGCCCCCACTTCGTAAGGGCTGGATTGATCCGTGCCATTGGTGAAGACGAATTTCTCTGCATCGCCGCCAGACGCCGGCGGATCGGAATCCTCAACATATTCGACGCTTAATGTCTCAACGCGCGGGTCAGACCCGGCCGAGGTGGAACCGGTAATATCATACTCACACGTTCCGCCATTGGATGGGGTGGCGGTGGTGAACTCGAATGGATTCGTTTCATCGGTCTGATCGATCATCGGACAATGGGCGCCGCTGGTCTCTGTCAGCGCAAAGCTGACACGCGTGGTTTCAGTCGGCGCGTGAATGACCATGCGGACTTCCGACTCATAGCCGCTCAGGCGGACCACTCCGAAAACGCCGGTTTCGATCATGAAGCCGGTGGCCGCGTTCATGATATCGACCGAGAAAGACCGCGTCGCGGGTGGCGGCGTGATCGGAACCTCTACGACGGGCGCGGCGGGCGGATTCCCCGCCTCAGTTGAGCCGCATGCAGAGAGCGCAACGGTCATTAGTCCGGTCGCAATAAAAACGGCGTTTCTACGGTGTCGCATGTGTCGTCCCATCCCTCATACGCAATCGGCGAGTGGCTTAACGCAGCAGTGCTGAACAGCCGTTTACGCATTCACGGCACACCGAGCGTATTTGTTATGAAAGCGCTAAGTATGAGTTCGGACTCCGCCCGGGACCGGGTTTACTCTCCCGAATGGCGTGATAACCCGGTGTTATGCGATTGCGGCAGATTGAAGTCTTTTACGCTGTTTACTCAGCGGGCTCGATTAGTAAGGCGGGTGAGCTCCTCGGAGTGTCACAACCGGCTGTATCGAAAGTCTTGCGACATACCGAGGATTCGCTTGGCTATCCGCTGTTCGAGCGCACCGCGACCGGGCTTGTGCCGACCAAGGAGGCCGCTGACCTCTTCGAGGGGGCGGCGAAAGTCTTTCATGAAGTGAACCGATTTCGCGCGCGTGCGTCGAGCGCCAACCTAAGTGATGAAAAACCGCTTCGGGTCGCGCTCGCACCGAGTATTGGACTGTCAGCGGGACCGCTGGCGGTCGCCGCTTTCGCCAAGCGTTACAGCAAGACCAGTATCGAGATTGAAACCTTCCATTTCGATGAAGCCGTCAGTGCGTTGCGCAGCGAGCAAACGGACATCGCGATCGCCTACCAGCCCTATCCACGCGAGGGATTACGTATCATTCCGATTACGACAGCGAACTTTGTTTGTGTTACGCCTGTAGGCTATTGGGACAGCAAGGGGTGCGAGATTTCTGCGCGGGACCTGATCGGCGAGCCGCTCATTTATTTGAATGTCGATGCCCCTTTAGGACATCTGTTGAGTTCGCATCTCGAAAACGTGTCAGATATACAACAGTCTCAACGAATCGTCGTGAACACCTATTACATTGCGAAGATGTTGGTCGCCAACGGGGCAGGGATCGCTGTCGTCGATGAGTATGCGGCGCGCGGTCCGTCGAGCGCGGGCGTGGATATCTATGATTTCGCCGAAAACATTGGCCTCTCAGTCGGTGCAATCGTTCGAGAGAACTATAATCTTTCGATCCCGGAACGCGCTTTTCTGGACCAACTCACGACCGA
>JBCCCT010000189.1:0-6516 GCA_039033355.1 Pseudomonadota bacterium
CCTTCAAAATCGAGTTCGCCGGCCATCGCGCGAGCGGTAATGGCGGCAATCTCATCTTTCAGTCCAGCATAAGCGGCGAGTTCGTCGAGGCATTCCTGCTGGATAATGGTCGAGTCCATATCCGATACGAGCAGGCGCTTTTTGCGATTGCGCGCCCGCAGCAACGCAATGTCCGCCCGGCCGGCAAAGGCGTCGCGCAAACTTGCGCGTGCGGCAGCAACATTCTCGTCTTCGACGGCAACTGCAATTTCAACCGCGGCCCATTTTTCCTCGGTGCCGAGCAGGCGGACATGGCTGGTCTGGATGAGGCCAGCCTCGGAACAGGCGGTTTCGAGCGCCGTGCCCAGTTTCATGAAACCATAACTGACCGGCGCCACTGCGGTCGCCACGTGAGAAGAGCGAGGAGAATTGTCCGTCATCGCAGCATTCCTGCCTTTACGCTGAGTGGCGAGCTTCTTACGACTGAATGCATGAAACCCGCAATCCTTATTCATGGACCAACCGCGAGTGGCAAGTCGGCGCTCTCTGTCGCGCTGGCCAAGCGATTGGATGGAGAGGTCATTAACGCGGATTCGATGCAGGTCTATCGCGATTTGCGGGTGATATCGGCGCGTCCGGCGGCCGCTGAAATGGACGGGGTCGAGCATCACCTGTTCGGACATGTCGCGGCCAGCGAGCGTTACTCAACGGGAAAATGGCTCGACGCAATCAAACCTGTACTGGCCAAAGTTCAGAGGCGCGGGAAAGTCCCAATCGTTATCGGGGGCACCGGACTGTATCACCTCGCATTGATTGAAGGCCTGTCGCAAATCCCGCCTGTGCCTGAAGATGTCCGCTCTGAAGTGAACGAGATTTACAAGGCGGGCGGCGTCCCTGCCGTGCGTGAGAAGCTGGAACAGCATGATCGTGAGACCGCCGAACGGTTGGGCGAGGGTGATCGGCAACGCCTGTCGCGCGCATTGGAGGTCTGGCTGGCGACAGGGAAATCCATCACCAGCTTTCAGGGCAAGAAGGGGCGCTCCATCCTGGGCGAGGGCGAGTGGATGGGCGTGGCCCTGACGCCGGCGCGGGTGCGTCTATATGCGCGGATTGATCGCCGGTTCGAAGGCATGCTGATGGAAGGCGCGATGGAAGAAGCGCGCGGTCTTGAAGCGCAAAACCTGCCTCCGGATCTTCCATCCATGAAGGCGCATGGCATTCCCTGGCTGCTGGCTTATTTGCGCGGGGAGATGAGCGCTGAACTCGCCGCTGAAAACGCCAAACGTGATACACGCCGCTATGCCAAGCGTCAGTTCACCTGGATTGGTCGCCAATTCCCGTTCTGGCCGAGAATACCAAGTCTCGCGATTGAAGATCGATTACGGGTAATTCATGCCCTTTATAAGGAGGTTGACGGGGGTTAATTGGTAAGTTATGCCCCAGTTAACTTTTGGGAGGAAACGCTTCATGCGTCCAACAGTCGTACTCGTTATTAGGCACCTGCGCTGACCATCCACACACGGTCAGCCGCAGGTGCTTTTAACAGGGTCTCTTAACCAGAGACCCTTTTTTTTAACTCAAACCCACCCCTGCAAAACCCCTTAAGGATCAAGATCATGGATACGCAGACCAAGCCTGAGGCCAAGACCGAAGCCGACCAGATGACTGGTGCGGAAATCGTCATTACCGCGCTGAAGGAACAGGGTGTGGAAGTGATGTTCGGCTATCCGGGTGGGGCGGTGCTACCGATTTACGATTCCCTGTTTTCCGAACCTTCCATCCGCCACGTCCTGGTCCGGCATGAGCAAGGCGCCGGTCATGCGGCGGAAGGATATGCCCGCTCGACCGGCAAGGCGGGCGTCGCTCTGGTGACCTCCGGGCCGGGGGCAACGAATATGGTCACGCCGATTACGGATGCGATGATGGATTCCATCCCCATGGTCGTCATCACCGGCCAGGTCCCGACGCATCTGATCGGCACCGACGCATTCCAGGAGTGCGACACGGTCGGCATTACGCGATGCTGCGCCAAGCATAATTATCTGGTGACGGATGTTGATGATCTGGCGCGTACGATCCACGAAGCGTTTCTGATTGCCACGACCGGGCGACCAGGGCCCGTGGTCATCGACATCCCGAAGGACGTCCAGTTCGCGACCGGCGTCTATGTCGGTAAGGATGGCATCCACAAGGCGACCTATAAGCCGCAAACCGAGCCCAATCCTGAGGCGATCGATCACGCGGTCGCGTTGATGAAAAAAGCCAAGCGGCCGGTTTTCTATACTGGCGGCGGCGTCATCAATTCCGGTCCTGAGGCCAGCGAGGCCTTGCGCAAGTTGCAGGCATTGACCGGCTTTCCGGTAACCTCGACCCTGATGGGACTTGGCGCTTTTCCGGCGAGCCATGAAGACTGGCTCGGCATGCTCGGCATGCACGGATCCTATGAGGCGAACAATGCGATGCATGATTGCGATTTGATGATCTGCGTCGGGGCGCGATTTGATGACCGGGTGACCGGGCGCATTGATGCCTTTTCGCCAGGTTCGAAAAAGATCCACATCGATATCGATCCGAGTTCGATCAACAAAGTCATCCGCGCGAACGTGCCGATCATTGCCGATAGTGGCAAAGCTCTGAATGCGATGATCAAGGCCTGGGGCAAGACCAAGGCTCAGGACTTGTCTGACTGGAAAGCGCGGATCAATCATTGGCGTCAGCGCAACTGTTTCGCTTATGGCGCCAGCGATACCGAGATCAAACCGCAATATGCAGTCGAGCGTCTGTATGAGCTGACCAAGGATCGCGACACCTATATCTCGACCGAAGTCGGTCAGCATCAGATGTGGGCGGCCCAGCACTACCATTTCGAAGCGCCCAATCGCTGGATGACCAGTGGCGGCCTCGGCACCATGGGCTATGGTTTGCCAGCGGCCGTTGGGATCCAGGCGGCGCACCCGGATGCTCTGGTGGTCGATATCGCTGGCGAGGCGTCGGTGCAGATGGTGCTGCAGGAAGTCTCGACCGCTGTGCAGCACAATCTCCCGATCAAGATTTTCATCCTGAACAATGAGTGGATGGGCATGGTCCGCCAGTGGCAGGAATTGCTGCATGGCGAGCGGTACTCGCATTCCTATTCCGAGAGCCTGCCGGACTTTGTCAAACTGGCTGAAGCCTATGGCGCCTTGGGTCTGGTCTGTGATGATCCGAAAGAGCTCGATGCAAAGATCCAGGAAATGATCGATTATGATGGCCCGGTCGTCTTCGATTGCCGCGTGACCAAGGCTGAGAATTGCCTGCCCATGATTCCGTCTGGCGCCGCGCATAATGAGATGATCCTGTCCGAAATCACAGGCGATGAAATTGACGATGCCGGAAGAAAGCTCGTTTGATGACATCTGGTCTCTTTTCCATGGCGGTCGCCTCTGGCAGAACCGTGAGCCAAGAGAAGGGGGGCGCCATGGGCCTCGAGACCCTGTTAGGCTGGCTACAGAATAATGTCGCAGCGCTGATCGCTCTGCTGGCGGCGGTGGTGGCGATGATGTCTGCGTTAGTCAGTCGCCGCGAGACGCAGAAACAGAAAGCCTTGCAAGCGCAAAACCTGCGACACACGGTGGATGCGCAAACACTTGGCTGGGGCAATACCGGCATTGATGCGCTCAATCGAGCGGCGATGTTCGCGCGAACGCGTCAGCACCATGCCAATGATGCCGGCTTCTTTCAGCAACGCATCAATATGATGATGGCCCTGCAATCTCTGCTTGAGCGCGGGCGCTTGCTATTCCCATCAACAAGCGGCGCAGCGCAAGCGCCAATCCTCGACGCGATCCAGTTTGCGGCGCTCGAAATTGAAGCCCTGACCCGGCAAGGTGGTCCGACCGCTGCGAATAGCGCCGACTATATTGAAGCGTGCCGGGACTTGCTGATGGCGGAGCTTCAGGCGCACATGGCTGCCGGGCGTCAGGACGTTGTCACCGCGCGGCTCGAAACTCGACCCGCCGCGCAGCGATCGATTGCGCAAGAGCGTGCCAACGCATTGAAATCACAGCTAAAGTCGAGACGTCCCGGGATTAGTCTCAGTGATCGTAAGGAGACCGTTCAGTGACCGATAGTCCAGCCAGCGCCTATGATATGAGCCATGTGGAAGAAGCGGATGAACGCCGCACGCTGGCCGTTATTGTCGACAATGAACCCGGCGTGCTCGGTCGCGTTGTCGGGCTGTTCTCAGCCCGCGGTTACAATATTGAAAGTCTCACCGTAGCGGAAGTTGACCGGGACCGGCATCGGTCGCGGATCACCATCGTGACGGCGGGAACGGCGCACACGCTTGAGCAAATCGAAGCGCAATTACTGCGTCTCGTACCGGTGGCGAGCGTCACCGACATCACCAAGTCGAAACGCGGTCTGGAACGCGAACTGGCCCTGATCAAGGTAGCGGGTGAGGGAGAAAAGCGGGTCGAAGCCCTGCGCATTGCCGAAATCTTCCGCGCCCGGGTCATCGATACTACGAATAAGAGTTTTATCTTCGAGCTGACTGGTGCCAGCGACAAGATTGATCAATTCTGCGCGCTGATGGATCCGCTCGGCCTGGTTGAGGTCAGCCGGACCGGAGTCCTGTCGATCAAGCGAGGAGCCGAAAAGGGATGATGACCGCGTTCGACCGCGATGTCTGGGCCATCATGGGGATGCCTCTGGACAATGTCACGCTGGAGGAGGCGGCCCGCCTCGTCGAGCGCGCGGTTGAATCACGTCAGCGACTGTCTTTCGTCACGCCGAACGTCAACTGGATGGTGCGCGCGTTGAAGGATGAGCAGGCCATGCGCCAGATCGTCAATGCCGATCTCAGCCTCGCCGATGGCGCACCAGTGGTCTGGCTCGCGCGACAGCTGGGCATGCCGTTGAAAGAACGTGTGGCGGGCTCCGATCTGTTTGATCTTCTGCGCAAGTCTGATCCGACTCTGTCGCCGTCGATCCGCGTTTTCTTTTTTGGCGGCCGTGAAGGCTCGGCGGAGGCCGCTCATGACAAGCTGGTCGAAGAGCAGGGGCGTCTCGTCTCCGTTGGCTGGCACAATCCGGGCTTTGGCGATGTCGACAGCATGACGCGCGAGGATATTCGCGCCAAGATCAATGCCGCTAAGCCGGATTTCATCATTGTCTCGCTCGGCGCTGCCAAGGGTCAGGCCTGGATCGAACAGAACCAGGCAAAGCTCGACGCACCGGTGATTGCGCATCTTGGCGCCGTCGTAGACTTCGTCGCGGGTTCGATCCGCCGTTCTCCGCGTTGGGCGTCCCGGCTCGGTCTGGAATGGGTGGGGCGAATTTTCGCCGAGCCGGCTTTATGGCGTCGCTATTGGTCCGACGGGTTGAGCTTGCTCGGTTTTGTGCAAAACCGTCTTGGCAAATTGAAACGCGCGAGCCGCGCTTCCGTGCCGATCAAGCCCGTCGAAACCGAGCATGATGCCAATGCCGTCAAACTTAGCGGCGATCTTGTGCTAGCTAATCGTGAAACGCTCAAGAACGAACTCAGGTCGATTGCGCAAAAACCGGGCGATTGCGCGCTGGATCTGTCAGAGATTGGCGCAATTGATGCGTCTGGGATCGGCCAGGTCCGAATGCTCGAGCAGTCCCTGATGCGGCGCGGTAACCGCCTCCAGATTTTATCGTCCAACCCAACACGACCGGTCCTACAGGCCGCGAACATGACCCCTTAAGGAGTATTGTAGAGATGAAGATTTATTATGAGCAGGACGCTGACCTCGGCCTGATCCAGGGCAAGAAAGTCGGTGTCATCGGATATGGCAGCCAGGGCCATGCCCACACGCTGAACCTGAAAGACAATGGCGTTGATGTCCGGGTCGGCCTGCAAGCTACATCGGGGTCCAAACCCAAGGCTGAAGCCGAGGGCCTGACCGTGATGAGCCCAAGCGAGATCACGCAATGGGCCGATGTCGTCATGATCCTCGTCCCGGATGAGAAACAGGCGGTGCTCTGGGCCAATGAAATCGAGCCACATGTGCGCGATGGCCAGCACATCATGTTCGGGCATGGGTTTAACGTGCACTACAATCTCATCCGTCCGCCCGCTGGCGTCGATGTCTCACTATCCGCCCCGAAAGGGCCTGGGCACACGCTGCGGGCGCAGTACCAGATGGGCTTTGGCCTGCCGGGTCTGGTTGCGATCCATCAGGATGCGACGGGAACGGCAAAGGATATCGCCTTGTCTTACTCCAAAGGCATCGGCAATACGCGCGCTGGCGTCATCGAGACCAGTTTCAAGGAAGAAACCGAGACCGATCTGTTCGGCGAACAGGCCGTTCTGTGCGGCGGCATTGTCGAGCTGATCAAGGCCGGGTTTGAGACCCTGGTTGAAGCTGGCTACAGTCCGGAAATGGCGTATTTTGAGTGCCTGCACGAGACCAAGTTGATCGTTGATCTGATTTATGAAGGCGGCATCGCCAACATGAATTACTCAATCTCCAACACAGCCGAGTATGGCGAATATGTCTCTGGCCCTCGCGTCGTCGACAGCGAAAGCAAGAA
>JBCCCT010000190.1:0-6502 GCA_039033355.1 Pseudomonadota bacterium
AACTCACGAGAGACAACACCGGTCCGCGGGTTGTCAGATGGATAGACCAGACCCGTCAGCGGATCGACCGATGTCTGGCCGCTATTGGTTTTCAGCTCGCGAGACGTGAATTGCGTCGGGTTAGACTGGACCGTGGCCGCCAGAGACCAACCGATCGTGCCGTCCGCATTTTGATCGATCAATGACCCAAACAGGCGATACCCGTCTTCATCAAAGTCAGGGTTCGGCTGATCATTGTCATTGAACACATATTTGCCAGAGAAGTTCAGTTTGCGCTCGGTATAGTCGAGCGGGCGCACCGTTCTCAGATCAATCGCGCCAGCGATACCGGTGGCAGCGAGCGTCGCGTCTGGCGTCTTATAGACTAGACCTTGCGCGACAAGTTCGGATGGGAACTGGTCAAACTCAACACCACGATTGTTACCAGCTGAAACGACTTCGCGGCCATTCCAGAGCGCCAGCGAGAAGTCCGGGCCGAGACCACGGATCGAAATCTGCTGAGATCGTCCGCGAACCCGTTGTGCCGTCACACCTGGCAGGCGGGCAAGGGAATCTGCGATTGACAGGTCTGGCAGTTTACCAATGTCTTCCGCCGAGATGGCTTCGACAATCGATGTTGCATTCTTCTTGGCGTTCAAGGAATTCTGGATCGACCCGCGAATACCCGTCACGGTGACAACATCAAGGGTCGCCTGCTCGTCTTCTTCCGCATCGGTTGCGTCCTGAGCGTAAGCCGGGACACTTGCGACCAGCGCGAGGGCCGCCGTGCCGAGCAACCAACTTCTTTTGTTCGTGAAACCTGTTTTCAATTTTTCCTCCCTGAAACATGCACGCAGCAATTGTGGCTCTCATCCACAAAGTGACTCGTCCTGCTTATTGCAAATTTATGAAAACGCCAACCCCTGAAACATACTTGTCATGCTTTTTCGCAGACGGCATGTGACTAAAATGCATCAAAAACGACGTTATTTGCGCTGATATGAGGGTTTGATCCCGCCTAAATGGGATCAGAACATCTCAGAGTAGCGCAAAACAGCGCTTGCAAACTTTTGCAAGTTTTTGCAAACCTCTGCAAATTTTTGAAAGAGCACACGCTATTGGCGTGCTAAGGTGCCCCGCATGATGCGCGAATAATCAGCTCGGCCGGGATCCGGTCATTGTCCGGGCCACGCTGACCTGAGGAGTCGAGCAATTTGGACACCAGGACGCGCCCGGCTTTACTCGTATCCTGGTCGATCGTGCTGAGGGGCACTTCGGCATAAACGCCAAATGGCACATTATCATAGCCGACAACCGCGATATCCTCTGGAACAGAGAGACCCGCGCGCCGGATCGCTTGAATCGCCCCCAAGGCGATGAGATCAGACGCCGCGAAAATCGCATCGAAATCCGCTTTCTCCGCGATCAGGGTTTCGACCACGGCGCGCGCAGAGGCCACCTGGAAGTGAGATGGGATCAGAAGTCGGTCTTCATAAGACAGTCCGGCCAGCTCCAGCCCTTCCCGATAGCCGCGCATTCTCTGGCCGGCTTCCGGTGCATCAGAGTCACCGAGGAATATGATTTTCTTGCGCCCCAGTCGGGCCAGGTGAGATGTCGCGCGACGGCCGCCCGCAATATTATCGCTGCCGACCGAACAATAGGCCTGGTCCGGCAGGGCCGCACCCCAGACCACGAAACGGTCTTCGACTTCAGCCAGGCGATTAAAAGCATCATGCAAGGTCGATTGCCCCAGAAAGATCACGCCGTCCGATCGACTGGTCGACATCGCCGTGGCCAATTCCTCGTAAGAGGATGGCGCAATATAGCTTAGCAGAATATCGCAGCCGCGTTCGCGCGCCGCGTCACCGATCCCGGCCAGGAGCTCAAAGAAAAACGGGTCCGCCATACGGCCTTCCCGGCTTTGTGGTCTTGGCACCACAATGGAGATGGTTGCATTGGCCCCGATGGGCCCGGCCGGCATGTAAGCGCGGAAAGGGTAATCGAGCTCGCGCGCGAGTTTCCAGATTTTCTGCTTGGTGCGGACATTGACCGCTGGACTGTCATTGAGCGCCCGTGAGGCTGTCGAAATCGACACGCCTGCGCGCTTGGCAAGGTCCTCGAGACGCGTGGTCGGCTTGGTCTCCATCATGCACCCTTTTCATTCAAACAGCGCGGATCCATACTCCCATCCGCTCTGGCACCTCATTATCCCTTATCAAATCTTCCTTAAGAGGCCTTGAAGAGAGCAGCAAATCTCCCTTGGAAACAAGACTTTCCGGAATCTGGAATGGTGTATCGCCAAAATTGAAAACGGCCAGAATGGACTCGCCCTCATGTGCTCGCTCGAGGATCAGGACAGAGGATCGACCTGAAGCCTCGAACCGCATGCTGCCCTGCAGCAAGGCTGGGACCTGCTTTCGTGCGCTCAAGGCCTGGCTTGTAAAACGCAGCATGCTGTCATTACCCTGCTGCTGATCGACCGCCAATCTCGCATGCTCCGGATCCACCGGCAGCCAGGGCTCGGCGCTTGAGAAACCCGCATTCTGTTTGGCACCTTCCCAGGGCATAGGCGTGCGCGCGCCATCTCGCCCGAGGGTTTTTGGCCAGTTCATGATCGCCTCAGGGTCTTTCAGATTGGAGAAAGGCACATTCGCCTGCGGCAGCGCCAGTTCCTCTCCTTGATAGATGATCGGATTGCCGCGCAGGGTCAGCAAGAGCATCATATAGACGCGCGCCATGTCCTCGCGATGCGCTGGCGGCGCCCAACGCGTCACGGCGCGCGGCGCGTCATGATTTGAAAAAGCCCAGCTCGGCCAGCCCTCGTCCGCTGATTGATCCCACAGACCGGCGGATTCCATGACCCGCTCCGCATCCAGCGATTCCGCATACAGGAAGTCGAAATTATAGGCTGAGTTCAATCGCCCACTGCCCTGTGTGAAGGCCTTCATTTCGTCAATCGGATTCGGCCCACCGACCTCGGCCACGGTGAATGTGCCCGGATAATCATCCAGCATGGCTCGGAACTTCTCGATGAAATCGACAATTTCCGGCTGGGACATATTGTATTTGTGCTCCTGCATATAGAAGGGGCGCGACACTTCATGGGCCGAAAGACCGGATGGCGGATTATCGCGTAAATCGCGATCATGCATGGCGAAGTTCAATGCATCGAGACGGAACCCATCAACGCCGCGCTCCAGCCAGAACCGCCCGGCCGCGATCAGCGCGTCCTGCACTTCCCGATTGTAAAGGTTCAGATCCGGCTGCTCTTTCAGGAAATTGTGGAAGTAATATTGCCCGCGCCGCGCGTCCCATTCCCAGCTCACGCCCCCGAACACGGACTGCCAGTTATTGGGCGGCGACCCGTCCGGATTTGGATCGGCCCAGACATACCAGTCCGCACGAGGGTTCTGGCGATTTGAACGGCTTTCAATGAACCAGTCATGGTGATCAGATGTATGGGAATAGACCTGGTCGATGATGACTTTCAGGCCCAGCTTGTGCGCCTTTTCAACCACCGCGTCGAAGTCTTCCAGCGTCCCGAAGATGGGATCGACATCGCAAAAGTCAGCAACGTCATAACCATAATCGGCCATGGGCGAGGTAAAGAAAGGCGAGATCCAGATCCCGTCCACCCCAAGTGAGGCGACATGATCCAGTCCCTGCAGAACCCCTTTCAGGTCTCCGATGCCATCGCCATTGGTATCCCGAAAGCTGCGCGGATAGATCTGGTAGATCACCGCGCCCTTCCACCAGGGCAATTCGCGCAGATTCGCCGGCATCGTCGAACTCGCTGCGTCAGCCACACTCACCATTACTCGACCTCGAACTCCGACTTGCAAACAACAACATCCAGGGCCGGTACGGAAACCGCATAACTACCCGGCGCCGTCGCATTCACCGCACATTGCCCACTCAAAGCAGAGAATGTCATGGCACGACCATCGACCGCGACATTGATATCGCGCGACTCTTCTTCTGCATTGATTGCGACCACAATCTCTACGCCTGCCTCATAATCAATCCGGGAAAATGCGAAGACGCTGTCTTCGCGATGCGCCAGGCGGGTAATCTGCTCGCCGCGCCGCAGGGCTGGTTCGGCCGAGCGGATGCCGGCAAAACCCTTGATCGCCAGAAAGAGCGGATGCGAGGTATCGAAATTACTGTCGGCCGTCGTCGCATCTGTCGCGATCAGATCATTATCATTGTACAGGTCGGTCTGGCTCGGGAACATATTCTCGCGCGCCAGCCGGTCCCAACCATCCGACACAAACCCTTGCTCGTCGCCATAATAGACAGTCGGCACGCCGCGCCCGAAAAACATGAGCGCATTGGCAAGACGCACACGCGCGAACATTTCATCATCGCTCATTTCAGGATCGGCGGCGCGCAGGAAGCCCGCAAAGCGGCCCATATCATGATTGCCGAGGAAGGTTGGCAATTGCCGCGCCGTCTCGGCGCCTTTGTCATAAATGACATCTGCCCGGTACAGCTCATCCATGAACAGGCCGGGCTTGCCATCGACGATCAGGCCCTGGGCGCTGGATTGGAAGGCAAAATCGAGCACCGTGGGCAGACCGGCTGCTGTCGTGAAGCGGGCAAGATGCTGCGGCTTCTGGCCGTCGACATAGACTTCTCCAAACATGTGGAAATGATCAATCCCGAGATCAGAGGCATGCTCGAGAATGGCGGGTGCGAAGGTCTGCCAGAATTCGTCACGGACATGTTTGGCCGTATCGATCCGGAAGCCGTCGACATTATACCGCGTGACCCAGTCCTTGTAGATGTCGACCATCCCTTCAACCACGCGCGGATGCGCCGTGTTGAGATCATCTAGACCAGCGAAATCCCCATAGAGGGAATCCTCATCGATGAAGTCCGTGTCGCCCCGATTGTGATAATAGATCGGGTCGTTCAACCATTCCGGAACTTTCACGCCTTTGAATTGATCCGGCACGAAAGGCGTATAGGCCCAGGTTGCTTCGTCTAGCCTGGCGAAATTCTCTTCGGTCTGATGCACGCCATCATCGCCGAGAAATCCGTCATTGATTGCGGCACCGTCACTTGCGCGCCGGGTCCATGGATAGTCGCCAATGTAGCGATACTCACATCGGAAGATCGGTCCGCCAGTCACTTCAGGATCATGACATTCGCGATAGGCAATGATGTCAGCGGTGTGATTGGTGATGATGTCCATATAGACTTTCATCCCGCGCGCGTGCGCGGCGTCGACAAAGGCCTTGAAGTCTTCCCGCGTCCCGATATGCGGATCGACATTGGTGAAGTCGGTGATCCAATAGCCATGATAGCCGGAGGATTCCTGCCCCTCTGGCCCCTGTACCGGATTGTTCTCAAAGATCGGCGTCAGCCAGATCGCCGTCATGCCGAGGCCTTGAATATAATCCAGCCGCTGGGTCAGACCTTTCAAGTCGCCGCCATGATAGAATCCATAATCCGTCGGATCGAACCCGTCCTTCAGACGCCCGCCTTCTATGCCGCCTCGGTCATTGCTGGGATCACCATTCTCGAACCGATCCGGCAGCACGAAATAGATGATTTCATCCTCGATGCGACGGTCCTCTTGAGCCAGCGGCTGGGCTTGCGCGGTTGGCAGCACCTGAACGCCCGCCCCCTCATCGACAGCCCCGGCACAAGCGCTGATGGCACCAACCGCAAGCAAGGCGGCGAAACTGGATTGAGCCTTGAATCCTGGTATTATCATGACGTCCTCCCGCGGATCTTTAGTGTCTGTTTGACTCATTCTTTTCATCATTTTGCAACTATGACAAGCAGCTTTATCCACGATTAATGCTCATATCTGGATAGTTTTGCAAATCTTGCGACTTAATGATTGCAATGATTTGCAAAGACCGCATACTCGGCTGAAAGCATCAGGGAGTGAGAGATGGCGCCTCATTGCAAAGTCGGCATAAAATGCGCTGATTTTCGGATCGTCAGCCTTGCCATGCTGCGATCACGAACCACCTCGATCACAGCCCGCTCGATTGGGAAAACACGCGAAAGCTTGGTCAATCACTCGCCTTTTCAGATGGACAAATGTACGAGGCGCACCTCTGAGAGCGGGGCAAAACAGCGTTTTGTCACACGGCGCCATCAAAGTTGTCGTACTCCACTGTTCAGGATGGTCGGGACCATGCACGGCCCCTCAATGTCTCGGCGGCAGGCGGCACAGCCATCGCCCTCATACCCGTCAAATAATGGAGCCCCAACGCCATGAAGACCCTCGCTACCACGACCGCCCTTATTCTCGCTTTGAGCGCATGCACGTCTCCAAATTCACCTGATACACGAACCGTACAATCGTCCGAAACCAGTTCTGAGCCTGCCGAAGTTGTTTCAGGCCAGGTCTCTCCGAGCCGTCTGAACGCACAATTGGTCGAACACGCGGACTTCCCTTCCGAATATGTTCAAGCTCGAAACATCACGGTCTGGCTGCCAGACGGATATCTGCCTTACGGCAATGAACACTATCCGGTTATCTATGCGCATGATGGCCAGAACC
>JBCCCT010000191.1:0-6495 GCA_039033355.1 Pseudomonadota bacterium
ATCAGGGTGGAGAGAATGGATTCAGGGGAAAGCGTGGAATTCGTCATGCGCTCCATGTAGAGAGCGTCCTTGAAAATGCCTAGCCCCTGTCTGCGACATCGCGCTTGACCTGAACCCGCATCAATCGCACATCCGGCAGATGACCCAGATCGATCCCATTCACATCATTGGCGGCGGCATGGCCGGTTCAGAAGCTGCCTGGCAGGCGGCCAATATGGGCGTGCCCATCATTCTGCACGAAATGCGTGGCGTGAAAGGCACCGATGCGCATCAGACGGACAAGCTGGCAGAGCTGGTCTGTTCAAACTCCTTTCGGTCCGACGATCATGCGATGAATGCGGTTGGCGTCCTGCACGAAGAAATGCGTCGCGCCAATGGCATCATCATTCCAACCGCCGACAAGCATCAGGTGCCGGCCGGCAGTGCCCTGGCGGTCGATCGCGAAGGCTTTGCCGAGGCGGTGACGGACAGGCTGTCAGCGCACCCGCTGATCACCATTGTTCGGGAAGAAATTACCGGCCTGCCGCCGGAAGACTGGTCGAGCGTGATCATCGCCACCGGTCCGCTGACCTCGATTGCCCTGGCCGAAGCGGTGCGTGCTGAGACCGGCGAAGACGACCTTGCTTTCTTCGATGCCATTGCTCCGATCGTCTATCTCGACAGTGTCGATATGGACAAAGCCTGGCGACAGTCGCGCTATGACAAGCCGGGGCCGCATGGCGACACCGCGGCCTATATCAATTGCGCGATGGATGAGGCCCAGTATAACGCCTTCATTGATGCGCTGATCGATGGGGACAAGACCGAGTTCAAGGATTGGGAAAAGGATACGCCCTATTTCGAAGGCTGCTTGCCCATTGAAGTCATGGCCGAGCGGGGCCGAGAAACGCTCCGTTTCGGACCGATGAAACCTGTCGGACTGACCAATCCGCACAATCCGGAGGTCAAGGCCCATGCCGTGGTCCAGTTGCGTCAGGACAATGCGCTAGGCACGCTTTGGAATCTGGTCGGCTTCCAGACCAAGCTGAAGTATGGCGCCCAGTCTGATATCTTCAAAATGATCCCGGGGCTGGAGAATGCCCAATTCGCCCGGCTGGGTGGAATTCATCGCAATACATTCCTCAACTCGCCAAAATTGCTTGATGAGCGCTTGCGCCTGAAGTCGATGCCGCGCTTGCGGTTCGCGGGCCAGGTCACCGGCGTTGAGGGCTATGTCGAAAGCGCTGCGATGGGACTGCTCGCCGGCCGGTTCGCGGCTGCCGATCGTCTTGGCCTCACCCTGCCAAATCCACCAGAAACAACGGCGCTGGGGGCCCTCGTGAAACACATCACGGGGGGGCACTTGGAAGGCAAAGCCACGTTCCAGCCGATGAATGTCAATTTTGGCCTTTTCCCGCCACCGGACCCCGATGAGGTTGAGACCAAGAATGCCGAGACAGGCAAACGTCTGCGCGGCAAGGATAAGGGCCGCGCCAAGAAGCGCGCTCAGGCGGCCCGCGCGCTGCGAGATGTCAGCGCCTGGATTGAAGCGCAATCATTGGAGCCAGTCCCCGCGGAGTAGACAATGGATGTGGTCAGCAATTCTCCTGCGCTCTGGTCGGCCTTGTTGCCGCGACCGGCGCCGGATGCGCACAAATATCATCGCGGCCATTCCATTATTCTCGGTGCAAGCAATTATACCGGGGCAACCCGCCTCGCTGCGGAGGCCTGTTCCCGGATCGGGTCCGGCCTGGTGACGGTGCTCAACGCGACCCAAGCCGATGTATATCGCGCCACCCTGCCTGCAGACATCATGGTCAGAGCCGACAGAATTGACGCGCTCAATCGCCCAACCACCTTGCTGGCAGGTCCAGGTGGGTGCGATGATGATCAAGCGCGACAGCTGCTCGCGGCAGATCCCGAACTGCCCCTCATTCTGGATGCAGACGCCATACGGCTATCCCCGGAACTCTCATCGCGCACTTGCGTGCTGACGCCCCATGCGGCGGAATTTGAACGGTATTTTCAAACCGCAGCTGATCCATCAACCGATCAAGCTGCGACAGCGGCTCAGTCCATCGGACATGTGATGGTCTTGAAAGGCCCGTACACGGTCACCGCGGCGCCGGACGGTCGCGTGGCGCTCAACACGACGGCGTCGCCCTATCTCGCCAAAGCCGGGACAGGCGATGTCCTGGCGGGTCTGATCACCGGGCTCGTCGCCCAAGGCATGCCTCCCTTTGAAGCCGCCTGCGCCGCGGTCTGGATCCATGGACAGGCCGGCAAGCGGATCGGGCCCGGCCTGATCCCACAGGACATTGTCGGAGAGCTCAGATCAATCCTGAAAGACCTGCTAGGCTAGTTTCTCACGCACAGCCGCATAGTGTTTCGAGATATTCTCAAACTCCTCATGCGGGCGCCAACGCATCACGCCGCAAAAGCCGCAGGTCAGATACAGCGTGATGTCCGCAATGGAGAAACGGCCCGCCGCCACCCACTCTTTCTGGTAGAGATGTTCATCCAGTTTGGCGGTAAAGCGTTTGACGCTTTTCTCGGCTTTCTCTCCCGCTTCCGGCAATTGCGGCTTCTCCAGCGGCGCCATGACCGGGTGCGTGTTTCGGAACCAGGTCGCGAACTGAGCCATCATCATGAACTCAATGCGCCGGTCCCACATTTCGATCAGGCCCTTCTCCAGAGCGTCGCGGCCCATCAGATTGGGCTCGGGGAACATGTGCTCAAAGAAACTGCAAATCGCCCGGCTCTCCGTGATCGTCGTGCCGTCATCCAGAACCAGAACCGGGACTTGAGAGAATGGCGACAAACGTCGGTATTCCGGCTGTTTATGCTCGCCTTTCATGATCGAGATTTCGACAATGTCGACCGCGTCCAGCTCTCCCTTGGCTTTCAGGAAATTATAGGTCCGCTCTGGATTGACCGCTTGCGGGGCATGATAGAGTTGCATGTTTCCTCCGAAACCGTGTTTTTGAACTAATTGAACTTTTTGCGCAGACCGACGGTGACATTCAAGGGTTCACCCGGGAAGAAGCGCTGATTTCCGAAGGCGAAATCGGCGCGGTCGGCATATTTTTCGTCAGTCAGGTTCCTGACAATCACATAAGTCTCTAGCGCGTCCGACACGTCATAGGCAGCGCGCAAATTGCCAACCAGATGACCGTCATAGTCCTGTGTATTGGCCGGATTGGTGAAATACTCGCCGACATAGTTGGCCGACAGTTCGAAACTGACCTTGTCACTCGGCAGCCAGGTCAGCGATGCATTTCCAAGCCATTCCGGCGCGGTATCGACCTTGTTGCCATCGAGAATGATCTCAGACCCGTTTCCGACAATCCGGTCGAACGTATAGATCTGATCGGACCAGCTGACATTGCCGCCGAGTATGAATTGTTCGCTGATTTGCCAGGACGCGGCGAATTCAATGCCCTGATGCCGCGTCGAACCATCCGTCACGTTCAAACCGTCGGAATCGCGGAAGAAGAAATTATCCTTGTCAGCCGTATAAGCGGCCACATCGAACACGAAGGCACCGTCCGCCAGAGCGCCGCGGGCGCCGATCTCGAAACTGTCCAGCGTTTCAACTTCGGCTTCAGCGGTGCCCTGCTGGGACTGGAGACGATATAAATCACTGGCCTGCGGTGCTCGGCTACCGCGCGCATAATTGGCGTACAAGCTGATTTCATCAGACGCTTCGTAAACGAGGCCAAGTTTGGGCGTCACGAAATCAAAATCATCGGTGCGATCGGCGGGCACGTTGAAGCGGCCATTAATGCCGACCGGCGCATCTGTTGTGTAATCATAGGCATGCGCTTCACCGCGAAGACCGGCCAGCACAGTCAGCTTATCGGAGACGTCCCAGTCGATCTCCCCCCAGAGCGCCCCGACAATCGTATCGACCGAATAATCATAGTGGATACCCACCGGAAATCTTGTATCGCCTGGAAAGAAGCCAAACGGCGCCGGCTGTGTTTCCCGCAAATATCCAGAGGCGAGATCCACGTCTGCCCCGATCCGCCAGTTCACGGTATCGGACGCTTCGCGTTCGTACCGGCTCATCACGCCAATCCCGGTATGACCATTCTTTTCAAATCCGCGATAAGGCAGGAAATGCTGGCGAAAATCCATTTGCTGCACGCGTCCGAAAGGCGTCAGCGTCAGGGTGCCATTTGCCACCTCCCGCTCGAGCCGTATCGCTCCGCGGGCGGCCCAGGCGTCGCGATAGGCCAGCGGATCATCATTTGCCTTGGCAATATCACGATCCTCAAACGCGTCCGGGCCCTGGATAAAATCCGCCGTCTCCTGTTCCAGGTGTGAGGCAGAGCCCCAGGCCGTGACGTTCCAGCCAGCATAGACCGTCTCAACGACACCAGAGCCTTTCAGCTGGAACAGACCCGTATTGTCACGCCAGCCCGTATCTTTCTGCACCGAAAGTGAGGCACGGCCGAGATAGCCCTGATCATAAATCAGATCGCCCTTATAGCGACCGAGGCTGCCATAAGAAGCATTGGCCTGGCGCAAGGGATCCCCACTCGGATCGGTCAGAATGACATTGATCAGACCATGCACCGCATTCGAGCCATACTTGGCAGAGCCTGGCCCGCGCACGACTTCTATGGCTTCTGCCGTCTCGTGATGCGGCTCGAGCAGGCTGTTCACATTGCCAAAAGCTGGCGAACGGGTCGGCACGCCATTCTCCAGGATCAGGAAACTGCCCTGCCCGGCGCCGCCGGTGAGAACTGGGGAGCGAATGGCAATCAGATGCTCCTGACCGGAATTGGTATGGATGTTCACGCCCGGAAGCGTGTTCAGAACTTCTGCCGGATGATCGGCGGCGACGCTTGCAATCGTGTCCGCATCCAGGATCGATATGGCGCCGGCACCTTCAGGGCTTCGGTCGCCATAGGTCGTGATGGTCGCGAGCACGCGATTGGTCTTGGCCGGACAGAACGGTGAGCTGCTATCTGCTGTCAGCCCCCGTTCTTCCAGGCACGCGGCGACCGCGTCCGCAACGTCCTGCTCAGCGGTTTCATAGGCAAATTGCGCATGCGCCGTGGTCGCGCATCCCAAAGCCACGGATGTCAGCAAGATCTTTCTGATCATGAGGGTCAGTTAGCTCCCAAAGAAGAGGTTGGCAGGCAGCGCCCCGACAACGGCACCGGACAAACAGGTCGCCAAGGTGCCTGCGACGAGCGTTTTCCAGGCCAGTTCCAGGAATGTGGTGCGTCGCTTCGGTTCAATGATGGACAGGCCGCCAATCAGGATCCCGATCGATCCGAAATTGGCAAAGCCGCAAATGGCATGGGCGGTGATCATGGTGGATCTTTCTGACAAGCCCTCGCCGCCCTCGCCCGCCAATTGCAGAAAGGCGACGAATTCGGTCAGCACGGTCTTGATACCGATCAGCGAGCCAGATTGTGCGGCTTCCGACATCGGAACACCGACCATGTACATGATGGGCGCGAACACCCAGCCGAGAATCCGTTCTATCGATAAGGGCGCGCCAGCAATGTCCGGCAAGGCGCCGAGTCCTGCATTGACCAGAAACAGCAAGGCAAAGGCCGCGATCAGCATGGTCACGATATTGGCGAGGATTTTCAGCCCATCCGAGGCGCCGGTCGCGAAGGCGTCCATGGTGGATTCGTACTCAAAATCCGGCTCATGCGCCCGCAGCTTTGCGTCGATGGATTCAGGCACCATGACCAGGGCCAGGGCTATCGCAGCTGGAGCTGCAATCAACGAGGCGGCGAGCAGCTGTCCAAGTGCATTCGGAAGGACATCTCTTAAAAACACGCCATAAAGGACCAGCACGCTGCCCGCCACAGTGGCAAATCCGGCAACCATCAGAATGAAGATCTCGGAACGCGTCATGCCTTTCAGGTATGGCTTCACCAGAACCGGCGCTTCGGTCATGCCCATGAAGACATTGGCCGACACGGCGAGCGAGGTCGCCCCGCCCAGGCCCATCAAGCGCCGAAAGATACTTGCAAAGCCCTTGGTGATCCAGCGCAAAATATGCCAGTGCCAGAGTATGGCGGAGAGCGCTGCGACCACGATGATCAGAGGCAAAAGATGGACCGCAAAGATTGGCCCTGGCTGGCCGGTCAGCTCTTCCCAGCCGGCCTGGGTTCCGAAGGCTGGACCAAATACGAATTGCGTCCCGTAAGCCGTCGCATCAATCAGGCTGTCGACAACAATATTTGCCGCAAACAGGGCTTCTCGGATGATTGGAATGCCGAACAAGATCAACGCGAACGCGAATTGAATTCCGACCGCGCCGAGCACGATTTTCCAGGGAAAGGCTTTTCTATTCTCTGACAGCCCCCAGGCGATCCCGAAAATCATCGCGATGCCCAGAAAGGCCCGCGCATTGTCCCAACCCCATTCCATCGGCAATTCCTCTGTTTTTCGTTTCCGCAACAAGACCTAGCCCGCTGAATTGCAGCGGGCTAGCCTCCTTGTCAGCAGACTGACTTATCCGAGTTTGCAGATACAGATCTTGTG
>JBCCCT010000192.1:0-6419 GCA_039033355.1 Pseudomonadota bacterium
AATCAGGGAGGACTCACTCGTGTCCAATAACAACCAAACAGACGCGAAAGGCTATTGGGCGGCCACCATCCGTCTGACTTTGAGTTTGCTCGCGATCTGGTTTGTCGTCTCTTATGGAGCCGGCATTCTTTTCCGGGATTTCCTGGATCAATTCGCGATTGGCGGCGCGCCGCTCGGCTTCTGGTTTGCGCAGCAAGGTTCGATCTATGTCTTTGTCGCGCTGATCTTCTATTATTGCTTCGCCATGGCTCGGCTGGAGCGCAAATATAAAGTGGAGGGTTGAGACCATGGACTGGACCCTCTTTTTCGTCATCACGACCTTTGCGCTCTATATCGTAATTGCGATATGGGCGCGCGCGGGCTCGACGGATGATTTCTATGTTGCAGGTCATGACGTGCATCCAACGGTCAACGGCATGGCGACCGCCGCCGACTGGATGTCTGCGGCGTCATTTCTGTCCATGGCCGGATTGATCGCCTTCATGGGCTATGGCGGCTCTGTCTATCTCATGGGCTGGACCGGCGGTTATGTCTTGCTGGCCGTATTGCTCGCCCCTTTCTTGCGCGAGTTCGGGAAATTCACCGTGCCAGACTTTGTTGGCGACCGCTATTATTCAGACGTCGCCCGGATCATTGCCGTGATCTGTGCCCTGTTTGTCTCTTTCACCTATATCGCGGGACAGATGAAGGGCGTCGGCGTGGCATTCTCCGGCTTCCTGGGTGTTGATTTCAATGTCGGCATCATCATCGGCATGGTGATCGTCTTCTTCTACGCCGTGCTTGGCGGGATGAAGGGCGTCACCTATACGCAGGTCGCGCAATACTGCGTGCTGATCTTCGCCTATACGGTGCCCGCGATCTTCATGTCGCTGATCATTACCGGCAATCCCGTTCCGCAACTCGGCTTTATCAGCAATGCCGCGGGTGAAGATATTTCGATGCTGTCAAAGCTGAATGGAGTCGTGACCGATCTCGGCTTCCAGGAATACACCCAGACCGACAAGTCGATGTTTGACGTCTTCGCGATTACCGGCGCCCTGATGTTTGGTACCGCTGGCCTGCCGCACGTGATCATCCGTTTCTTCACGGTGCCAAGTGCCAAGGCGGCGCGTTTCTCAGCGGGCTGGGCGCTGGTTTTCATCGCCGCATTGTACACCACAGCACCCGCTGTGGGGGCATTCGCGCGGATCAATTTCATCGATACAGTGAATGAAGCCACCTATATCGCCGATGACGCAAATTATGCGACGGAAGCGGCTGCCATTACCGCGGCTGGCGGGAAGCCGGTCCCAACCTGGTACAAGGATTGGGAGAAAACTGGCTTGCTGCAATTCGAGGATAAGAATGGCGATGGCATCATGCAGTATCGCGGTCCGAATGCGCCGGATGGAATCGAAAATGAAGTCAATCCAAACCGCGATATTTTCGTGCTCGCCAATCCTCAGATCGCACAATTGCCCGCCTGGGTGATCGGACTGGTCGTGGCCGGTGGACTGGCAGCGGCCTTGTCGACGGCGGCAGGATTGTTGATGGTCATCTCATCGGCTGTCAGCCACGATATCTGTCGCCGGACCTTGTTCAAGGACATGGATGACAAGACCGAGCTTCGGGTCGCTCGCGGCGCCGCGGCAGGGGCCGTCGTGGCGGCCGGCTTGCTGGGCATTTTCTCGGCACAACTTGGCTTTGTCGCACAGGTCGTCGCGTTCGCTTTTGGCCTGGCATCAGCCTCCCTCTTCCCGGTTATCTTCCTCGGCATCTTCTGGAAGCGGATGAACAAGGAAGGCGCGATCGTCGCAATGTTGTTCGGCTTGATTTCAACCTTTGCCTATATCGTCTATTTCAAGTTTGGTGGCGGAACTGCAGATCAATATCTGTTCGGCGTATCTCCGGAAGGTATCGGCTTCGTCTTCATGTGGGTTTCTGGCGGGCTTGGCATCGCGACAGCCCTCGCGACCAGCGCGCCACCACAGGACATCCAGGACCTGGTCGAGGATATCCGGGTCCCCGGCACGCGTCAGTCGCATGGCCTTGCCGATTCCGGCATGGCGCCCTCGAGCGCGATGCCAACTGAATAAACCTCCCAGGCTGAACTCTATGGGGCGGACCGCCCCCTTTTCTTTAGGTGTATCAACGGACAAATCGATCTCAGCCTTTTGCCTAAATAGGCTTCGACTTGACCCGCTGGCATGGTAGCTTCAGGAGATGTCTATGCCAGCCTGCGCACTGCTCACGGGTTCGCTCTGAGCTTGGTGTTTCTGGCCTCAATCCGGCCAGATTGAGTGACCAGTTTGAGCACCACTCGAGTGACGTCTGATGGCGCGACGGCGATGTCACATCTTGGATATTCGACGACTTTAACGCTGTTGAGCCAGTGCTGAATTCGGTCCTCTGTCAACACGATACGAATCCGATTCCAGCGATCCGTTGAATAGACGCGTTTTGGTCGGCCAGGTTCGGACAGGTTGATTGCATCATGCTTATACGGGTATCCGCCCATCAGAATCGAAGCCGTTCTATTTTCACCAAGGGTCGCATCGTTGAGAATTTGGTATCGCCCAGTGCAAGAATGACCGGGCTCTTCTATAGTATAAACCAGTTGGCCTTCGGCATCATTGTCCAGGCGCAGATCTGTGACGAACTCAAAGTCGCCTGAGCCCACATCGAACGGTGAGGGATCATTCGCAACGTTGATCAACCTCCAGCCTTTTTCGATTTCTCTCTCGCTGATCTGTTCATCAAGCCAACCTTCGATTAAATCTGCACGCTGGTGCAGCCGGAGATCGTTCGTTTCTGGATCATTCAATATCCGCAGGTTACGCCATTCGGTGAAGTTCCCGCGGTATTTTTCTTCCTCCCCGATCGCATGGACCTGAAGCGCGATGAATCCAGTCCGATGGTGTTCCCCTACGATGTAGGCACACGGGATGTCGTTCACCCATGTCGCGATCACCGGTCCGACAGCTTCAATTCGATAGGCGTTCCACGCATCAGGCTTGTAAGCCGCCTGACAGGCCGGATTGCGCGCCATCGAATGTCGCCAAACATGAACACCTTCATGATAGATGCCTCCAGTCCATTTTCTCGAGCTGGGATCGATGTCCAATTGATAACCAACGACACCGCTCCACGTGCCCGGCGCGAGTTCCGTCCGAAACTGTACGCCGGAGTTTGCCTCTCCGAGGGAGCGGGATTGAAATTCAAGCACAAAGTCGGAATAGACTTCGTCGGTCGCGAGAAAACTATTTGGCGAGCCGGTCACGTTCGTACCGCGAATGGTTCCATCCATGACGGCATAGGGCGCGTCTCCATTCACCTGGTTCCAACCATTCAGGGTTTCACCATCAAACAGCTCAATCCAGCGCGCGGACTCCTCAGGTGTCAGCGTGCCTATACGACACCCGGTCAGTGCGACAATGCTTGCGACAACAATCATCAGACATGCAAGTGAGGCACTTTTGAGTGGCTTCCGATTGATCATAGCAGACCCTCTTGAAGCAACTCGACAGCATGACGCGCCGCTCTGGCTGTGAGCGCCATATAAGTCAAAGATGGGTTGGCCGTACCGCACGATGACATGCAGGCGCCGTCGGTAACAAAAACGTTGGCAACATCGTGGGTTTGATTCCATTTGTTGAGAACAGAGTTTGCCGGGTCATGTCCCATACAGGCTCCGCCCATTTCGTGAGTCTTCCCCCCTACCATGACATGTTCATCATCCGGGGTGCGGACGGATTCAACATTGGTACACCCACCCGCCCTCAGCAACTCGGCGGCATCAATCTCAGCCTGCCGTATCATTTTCCGCTCATTCTCGCGGATATGGCAATCGAGGTGCGCAAGCGGAATGCCCCATGCGTCCGTCTTGTTGGGATGGAGGCGCAGAGTGTTGTCTTGATAAGGCAACATCTCGCCAAACATGCCGATACCGAATGTCCAGGACTGCCATTCTCCGATCTCTGACTTGGCCGCTTTCCCGATTCCCTGGCGCGCGCCTGCATGTCCCGTCCGAGTTCGTTGCGCGCCGCCCTGAAATCCAAACCCGCGATCAAAATCCTGTCCTTCCTCGCGCTCATGACGGTAGTTTGGAATATAGATGCCGGTGGGTTTGCGACCGAACTCGTAGCGATCATCAAGTCCGGGTACGGTACCGCTGGCGCCGGCATGACCAAAGTGGTCCATGATGTAATTTCCCAGCTGTCCAGACGCATTGGCGAGCCCGTTCGGGGCGGCTTCTGAACTCGAATTCAGCAGGATTTGCGTCGAGGCGATTGCTGATGCATTCAGAAAGATGACCCGTGCAGAATAGAGCCGTTCCTGCTTCGTATGATGGTCAATCACTTTCACATGTGTGGCGCGCTGCGTTTCAGGATCAAGGATCACTTCGCTTACAATAGCGTCAGCGATCACGGTGAGATTTCCGGTTCGCTCGGCAGCAGGCAAGGTCGCAGAGAGAGACGAGAAATAAGCACCATAAGAACACCCGCGCATGCAGTAATTGCGTGACTGACACCTTCCGCGCCCGAGGGCGTTATGAACCTCTCGCGGTTCGCTTAAATTGGCGCAACGCCCGATGATCATGTGCCGGTCAGCGAAACTCCGATTGATGTTCGACGCCACGTAGTCTTCGGCGCAGCTCATCTCCCATGGTTTCAAAAAGTCGCCGTCCGGCAAATCTGGCAGGCCATTCTGCGCGCCTGAAATACCGGCAAAGGCCTCGACATGATCATACCATGGCGCGAGATCGTCATAACGGATCGGCCAATCAATCCCATGACCATCTTTCGCGTTCGCTTCGAAGTCTTTTGGGCCCCAGCGATAGGATTGCCGCGCCCAGGTCAGCGATCGCCCGCCAAGCTGGTAACCTCGGGTCCACATAAAGGGGCGGTCTTCGGGGTAGGTGTATGGATAGTCTTTTTCATCAACGAAAAACTGGATGAACTCATTGCGATAAGTCCATCCCTTGCGTTTGAGCATACGATAGCGCCCTTGCTCATCGTAAATTTCGGGAACCATGCCGCGATGTTCCATATCCCAAGGCGCCTGAAAGTCGGTATACTCCGGACTGGGGTGATCAAGGTGTCGGCCGCGCTCCAGGACGAGCGTCTTCAGCCCTTGTTCGCAGAGTTCCTTTGCCGCCCAACCGCCGGAAATTCCTGACCCCACGACGATCGCATCAAAATCAGTACTCATGGCGTCCCCCTCAGTATCGGTTTTCTTCGACCAAAGCCAAGTATTCGGTCTCGGAAACGTCACCGTGATACTGACCCGGGATCAGAATGAAATCTGGATTTGCGGCTTCGCTCGTATAATGGATGTGGAAAATGAGCCACTTCACGCGCCGATAGGATGTCCCGGATGCGTCCCCAGAACTTTCGGCGAAGCTCGCCTTGTCGATTCCCTGCAATAGATTGCGGCGAACATCATCAGGTAAGTTCAGGTAGGCGGTTTGGTGAGTTGACTGCGCCCGGTTTTCCAAACGCTCAATAAAGTCGTCAACTTCAAGCTTTGTGGTTTCACCCGCCCAAGTTTGCATGAGCTGATCCAAATACTGGATCGTGCGCGTATCTGATGCGCCGGCCGTTTCGGTCCGCGGGATCATGATGTCTGCGACGTCTGACAAGACAGCAGCCTGGGCATGCGACAAAAATCCATATGATGCAATATCCGAGGCCTCCAGATGAAGCTCATCATCACGCCCACATCCGGATAATGCGACCCCGGCGGCCGCCAAAAGACCAGCGTGCAAGACCAGTCTTCGTGTAATCTCCGTGCCCGCCAATGCTTCCCCCGCCAATCTCACTTTTGAGACGATGACTAAACTGGCCTCCTAAATCAAGTGACCAGCTATTCCACATCTCTGGGATTGTCAGCCGAAACTCGCTTCAAAACACCCAAGCCCGCGTTTTGGGATGTCCAAATCTCCCTTCCGCTACTTCAAGGTATTACCCTATGCGAGTTATCCCGCGTCACCGAGCGACAGATATGCATCGACTTGCGCATCAAGGAGCCGGCGCTCTGTGTTGATCCGGGCTCCGCGAATGGCATTGACGCGACGCTGCACCGTCAGCACATCGAGCAAAATCGTTTCACCAAGATCAAACTTGATCTGTTCCAATGCAAGCGCCTCTTCTGCCGAGGCGCGCCCTCGTTCCAGCGCCTCGAGCGCTTGCCGCAATGTAGCTGATTGGTCGAACGAGTCATTTACATCGAAGACAGCGCCTCGAACGGTTGCGGCGTATGCCGCGAGCGCGGCGTCGATGCGCGCCTCTGCTGCCTCCACTTGCGCCGCATTGCGTCCGGAATCGAACAAGACCGCGCTCAGACCCGCGGTCAGGCTCGCGATATAAAAGTCAGGATCGAACAGATCACTGACCTCAGCGCCACTCGATCCCACGCGCCCCGAAAACCTGAGGCTCGGC
>JBCCCT010000193.1:0-6374 GCA_039033355.1 Pseudomonadota bacterium
CAACCACGTTAGCGTAGGACCCTTCGGGCACGAAGCAAATGTCCTGGCTGTCCGGCTTGGCAGCGACGGGAAGGGCGAAATGATCGGCCAGTTCGCGCACCTGCGTTTTCGGCAGATCGCCCAAGGGGAAGCGGACATAGTCGAGCTGTTCCGACGTCGTCGCAAACAGGAAGTAAGACTGATCCCGGCTGGCATCGGCGGCACGGTGGAGTTCCGGGCCCGCCTGACCATCCTCACGGCGAATGTAATGTCCGGTCGCCAGACAATCTGCGCCCAGATCTTTCGCAGTTTGCAACAGGTCCGAGAATTTCACGGTCTGATTGCATCGAATGCACGGAATCGGTGTCGCGCCTGACAGATAGGTGTCAGCGAAGTCTTCCATGACCTGTTCTTTGAACCGGCTTTCATAGTCGAGCACATAATGCGGGATGCCGATCTGGTCAGCGACATTGCGCGCATCATGAATGTCCTGACCGGCACAACAGGCGCCTTTCTTTTCGATTGCGGCGCCATGATCATAGAGTTGTAGCGTGATCCCGATAACGTCATAGCCGCGTGCAGCGAGCAGGGCAGCGACCACGGAAGAGTCGACACCACCAGACATCGCGGCGACGACGCGCGTGTTCGCGGGCGATTTTGGAAAGCCAAGTGCGTTCAACGCACCAGGAGCGGGATCTGGCTCGCGGATCGCGAGCGCATTCAGGTCTGTCATATCAGTCTCCAAACGGGTTCAAGGCCCGCAGCAGATGGGTTTGGCGCGTATATAGGCGTACATTTTCATCGCGACCAGAGCTGTATTGCTGTGCACCGCGAACACTGTTTGAGGCGGAGCGATGTTCGGGGTTCGAAAATCCTTCAAAAGTGATTGCAGTCGCCGACTATATCGTCGAGATAAATCAAACTGGGTGATGAAGTGGGCTTGCACTTGGACAAGACTGACGATCAACTTGTGAAGCATCGCAGGCGCATGCGCGGTATCGCGACATTTTTCATGGTCGTGTTCGCGATTGGCGGGCTCGGTGTTCTGGTCCTGATCTCTGCCGATGCCGGACCATATTCCGACGCTGACCTGTTCGGGCGCGTATTGATGGTGATTGGCGGGATCTTTGGCGCTCTTGCAGCCTGGCACGGCTCCAGAATAGGCGCGATGTGCGTCGTCCTATTGCAACTGGTTACGCCCATTATGGGCCTCATAGGCGGCGTCGAGCTTGGCGCACTCGATTGGCTGAGATCGCTCGTTTATGTCAGCCTCGCCATTGTCATGACGATCAGCGCCATCCGCTACGTCTCAGGGAGCATCGACAGAAATCTGGAAATTGGCGGCAATGCGGTGTTCCGGTGGGTCGGTAAATCCGTGAACGGCGCGATTCTGGCTTTTCTTGGTTTCGGAATTGCTGCGATTGCCAATGATACGACAATTGAAGTCCTCAAAGGTAGCGAAATTTCCGAAGAGCACCTGGAATGGTTGGTCGAACAGAAGTTTCTGCTGGCAGATGAAAAGCCGCTCTATTTCTATCTTGATGGTGTTTTCTCGATCGAGGATGGCGGGTCTCTACTAACGAACAAGTACGTTGGAGCGTGGTGGAAAGAAGAGGGCGAGCTTAACTCAATGTGGACCAAGCTGGGGGAGATATGCGCGGTCGAAGTTCGCACCGAGGGCAATTGGATGGAGGACGCAGTGTACCGCGTCCACAGCCCCGGTCCGGATTCCTGGTTGGAGCTCTGGCTCTCTGTGGAAGGCGATCAGCACAAGCAATTCATCTCGCGCATGAAGACAATCAACAACCGGAACATGACGCCGGAAGTGCAGACATTTTGCGACGAAAATCGCGCGATTGATTGGGTGGAAATTGCCGCCATGAACGGCATTTCGTCGGACATTGTTGGCGCCGATGAGGTCAGCGAAGCGCAGCGAGACTGGCTGAAAGCGAATAATTATCTCGTCGAAGATGAGACCATTCTGAAATTCTTCTCTTATGGTATTTATTCAATCGAAGACGGCGGGACCTTGCTGACCGATCAGTATTTCGGCGGCTGGTACAAGCAGGACGGAGAGCTTGGCGGTTGGTGGGGAGAATTAGGATCGATCTGCTCAATCACGCGAAAAGACTCCTCGGCTGGCAAAACGCGCGTGCTCTATGATGTCCTCGCTTCGGACGAAGGTGGCCTAGATTTGTCTTTGCCGGTTTCTGGAGAGGGCGTGGAAGACCTTATAAGACAGACGCTTTCACTTAATCAAGCAGCCGCAACCGAAGCCCATCAGGAGGCGTGTGTGTCGATTGCGGCGAAATCTGAAACCGCTGCTGACTAGGCCGTGAAGAAGGGCCGGTCGCCGGCGATCGTGACCCGTTCCATGATCCGGATGTTTGGAAAATAGTCACTCGCCGCATAGTGCTGACAGGCGCGATTGTCCCAGAAGGCGAGCGAGCCCGGCGCCCAGCGGAAGCGGCACTGATATTCCGGCAGCCAGGCGCGCCGATATAGGAAGGCCAGAAGTTCATCGCTCTCTTCGCGATCCATGCCGACAATATGATCGGTAAAGGCGATGTTCACGTACAGGCCGCGCTCGCCGGTTTCCGGATGCGTGCGGATGACGGGATGCTCCTTGGGTGGAAACTTCTCGTGCAGAGCGGATGCATCTTTCTTCAGTCGGCGCGAGAAGACCCGGGCAATGTCATGCACGGCGGTCATGCCGCACAGACGCTCCTTCAGATCCTCGTCGAGATCTTCATAGGCCATGACCATGTTCGAGAAGAGCGTATCGCCGCCAATCTCCGGCAGTTCGATGGCGCGTAGAATGGAGCCAAGCGACGGCTCTTCACGCCATGTGACATCTGAATGCCAATTATTCTCCTGGCCTTTAGAATTTGGCCCATGCGCAATGCGTAGAACTTCCGGATCAGGCTGATCCTTGGGCGTTGCAGGGTGGATCTCGAGGTCCCCGAAACTTCTTGCGAAGGCGATATGTTGGTCACGTGTGAGATCGTGCTGGTCGCGAAAGAACACGACCTGGTACTTGAGCAATGCGGCCCGAACTTCATCCACCAGCGTGTCGTCAAAATTGGCCAGGTCGGCCCCGATCAGTTCTGCCCCAATCGCCGGGGACAAGAGCCGTGGCTCGAATTTCGTGAATTCTGTATTGGCATCGTAGGCCATGTTACCTCCCGTTTTCTTTTGAGAGTAACACAGTCAAGCCCGTCGCCCTAGATGCGTTTTAGATTTGCACCTTGATCATGTTCAAGGCGGCTTCGACCGTCGCCATACGGATCTCATGGCGGCCAATATCGCCGAGCGTGAGCATTTCGTGGATCATCGCTTTATTCTCGCGCGCGCAGGCAAGATGGACAGTGCCAACTGGTTTCATCGGCGTGCCGCCCCCTGGACCGGCAATACCAGTCACCGCGATGGCCAGATTGGCGCGGCTCTGTTCCATCGCGCCTTCGGCCATCAAGCGCGCCACCGGTTCGGAGACAGCGCCATAATCAGCGATAACGTCGCCGGCCACGCCAAGGACTTCCGCCTTAGCGGAATTCGAATAGGTGACAAAGCCGCGCTCCAGCACTTTGGACGAGCCCGCAAATTCGGTGAACAGGGCCGCAATCAGACCCCCGGTACAGCTTTCGGCAGTGGCGATTTTGACGCGGCGCTCCATGGCTTCATCCATGGTGAGCAGAGCGAGATTTCGAATGCGATCTGGAAACATGGTCTTTCCTAATCTGCCGCGGGCAGGGGTGACAAGACCGCACTTGCCTGCGCCGCGATGCCTTCGCCGCGGCCGGTGAATCCGAGGCCCTCTGTCGTGGTCGCTTTGACGCTGATGGCATCCAGTGGAAGCCCCGTCACCTCCGCCGTGCGCTGCCGCATGGCTTCGCGATGAGGCTTCACTTTGGGGGCTTCGCAGATCACGGTCAGATCGCAGCTGGTCACCTGCCAACCCGCCTCGCGTGCGATCTTCACCGCATGCGCCAGAAACAGGTCCGATGCTGCGCCTTTCCATTGCGGGTCCGAGGGCGGGAAATGGTCGCCTATATCGCCGAGTGCGGCTGCGCCGAGAATGGCGTCCGTCAAGGCGTGCCAGGCAACATCCGCATCGGAATGACCGGCCAGTTTATGAGAATGCGGGATGGCAACGCCACACAGCGTGACTTGTTCACCGGGTTCGAAGGCGTGGACGTCAAACCCAGTGCCCAGTCGAGGCGAAGCATTCATTGGCAAAAGTAACCTTTCAAGCCTGGCAATATCATCGGGATATGTGATTTTCGCGAGCCGTTCATCCCCTGCAATCAGCGACACTCTGCCACCCTGTGCTTCAACGGCCGCGAGATCATCAACATAAATGCCATCGTCGCTGAGGGCTGCCTGGATGTTGGCGAATCGAAAAGCTTGCGGTGTCTGTACGCGATAGAGGGCGCTGCGATCCACATCGGTGACGGCGTCTTCAGTTTGTCGTTTCAACGCATCGACCAGTTTCAAGGCGGGTGCGGCGGCGTGTGCGCTTGCAAGGGCTGCGATCAATTCGGAGATCATTTTCGCGGACAGTCCGGGGCGCGCGGCGTCGTGGATCAGGACCAGTTTCGTCGTGTTAGGCGCACAGGCGGCGAGTCCGGCTTGCACCGAAGCCGTACGGCTGTCGCCGCCTGCAACAATCCTGGTTCCGGGCGGGCACAGATTGGCATAATCGGCCTCATGCCCGGCTGGGACGACGAGAATGCACTGATCGATCTCGTGGTGGGCTGAAAACGTGTCCACAGACCATTGAAAGACAGGTCGATTCCCGAGCTGCCTTTGCTGCTTGGGGAGGCCGTTTCCGGCCCGTTCGCCGCGACCGGCGGCGACAATTATGGCTGCTATAGACATGTTGGCTGAATAACGAGTTGCGGTAAAAAAGCCACACGCGTTGCAGGAATGCGTCGCGGAAAGTCAGTGCTCCACTTTTGTGCAGTGCAAAAATGTGATTTGACACGCAACATGAAGAAAATGCCCGCATTTCAGGCAGAAGGCGTGTGGCTGGCCCCGATGTCAGGGTCCACGGATGCCGCGTTTCGACGCCAGGCTGTCCGTTATGGCGCCCCGACGGTCGTGTCGGAAATGGTCGCGGGCGAAGCCCTTGCCGCGGCGCGTCCGGATGTCGTGCGCAAGACTTGCCGACATGAAGGCCGGGGCCTGTGGGTGGTCCAGCTTGCCGGGCGTCGCCCCGAAGACATGAAACGGGGCGCTGAGATTCTCGTCGATGCAGGCGTCGATGTGATTGATATTAATATGGGGTGCCCGTCCCGCCAGGTGACGGGTGGAAACTCCGGTTCGGCCTTGATGCGGGAGCCCGAACTTGCGGTTCAGATTATTGAGGCGACCCTTGAGGGCGCGGGTGCCACGCCTGTCACGCTCAAAATGCGTCTTGGATGGGATCACGCCTGGCTGAATGCACCAGAGCTAGCACAGGCCGCGACCGGTCTTGGCGTCCAACTGATCACAGTTCATGGCCGCACGCGCTGTCAATTCTACAAGGGCGAGGCCGACTGGCGCGCGATCCGCGACACGGTCGAAGCGGTCGATGTGCCGGTCATTGCGAATGGTGATATTCACTGTCTCGAAAGCGCCGAGATGGCACAGCGCGATTCGTCGGCATACGGGGTCATGATTGGTCGCGCCGCGATGGGGCAACCCTGGTTGATCGGCGAAGTGGACGCCCGCTTAAAGGGTAAGGCCTATCAAGTCCCGACATTGCAAGAGCAGGCAGACGGCTTGTGTGAGCAGATCGAGGACAGTCTGACCTTATATGGCGCGTCGCTCGGCATTCGCATTGTTCGCAAGCACATTGCTGCGCACATCGACAAGGTCGCGCTGCCGATGAGCGAGACAGATCGGCGACAGCGCCGTGCGGACTTGTGCCGCATCGATGATCCACAGCATCTGATTCACGAGATTGAATCCCTTTATTCCGGGCAGACACTAGAGGTGGCCGCATGATGACATCACTTGATCTCATCGGTCTCGCTCCATTTGCATTATTGGGACTGGATGAAAGGCGGCGGATCAGCGCCGCTAATCCAGAGGCGCAGTCCTTCCTGGGGCATTCCGAGCGCGCCATGTATCGCAAGCCACTGAGCGAGATCCTGTTCCATGACTCGCCGGTCTTCGGCCTGATCGACAAGGCACAGAAGCTTCAGGGCGATGTCACGGCCCATGCTGTGCCAATCAATGGTCCGTCCTTGCGCCGCCAGAGGGTGCTCGACCTGAGGCTTCGTCCTTTGCAGGAGGGCGGCATGGTTATCGGCATGACGGAAACCAACCAGACCGAAGTGGTGAACAATAATCCGGCTGGCGTCGCGGCGTTCGGGCGTATTCTCGGGCATGAGGTCAAAAATCCGCTAGCC
>JBCCCT010000194.1:0-6350 GCA_039033355.1 Pseudomonadota bacterium
ACTTCGCTGGCGGTCAGAGTGGTGTTTTCAAGGTCTGTCATGACGTCCTCGCCCGGCGGTGCGGAATAGCGCCTACCATATTAGATAGAGAACTAGGTCAGAGTCGCTTAATGACAAGTCCGTTAAACTCACATTGATCAGTTGCCATGAAACAGTCCCGGACTTTACAAAGGCGTCGGCCTGGGGAAACTGCCCCGATAGACGACACGGTAGCCTAAAATCATGCGTAAAGTTCACCAGCTCTTCCTCGTGACCTCCGCTGCAGCTCTGGTGCTGACAGCCTGCCAGAACTCCAATCGCCGCCAGGAACTCGCTTATGTCGAGCGGCCCGTGGAACAGCTTTATGCGCGCGCGACAGATGAAATGGACAAGCGTGACTACGATCAGGCGATCTTGTTGTTCAATGAAGTCGAACGCCAACACCCGTATTCGGAATGGGCGCGCCGTTCCTCACTGATGTCGGCCTTCGCGGCCTACGAATCACGGAAGTACGATGAAGCGGTCGGCACGGCACAAAGATATCTGTCGCTGAACCCGGCCGGACAGGGCGCCTCCTATGCCTATTATCTGATTGCCGTCAGCCATTTTGATCAGATCATGGATGTTGGCCGCGACCAGAAGACGACCGAACTGGCCCGCGATGCCTTGCTGGATGTGGTGCGGCGGTATCCGGAAACCGATTATGCCCGCGATGCGACCGTGAAGCTGGACATGGTCCAGGATCAACTGGCCGGCAAGGAAATGGAAATTGGGCGCTGGTATCTGCGCCGCAATCAGCATCTGTCGGCGATCAACCGGTTCCGGACCGTGGTCAAGGACTATGATACAACGAGCCACGCGCCGGAGGCGCTGCATCGTTTGGTCGAAGTCTACCTGTCCATGGGGCTGAAACAGGAAGCGCTCGCCGCCGGCGCCGTGCTTGGCTATAATTACCCTGAGACGGTCTGGTATCGCTATTCCTATCGTTTGCTCAGTGGTCAGGGTCTTGATCCAGAAGGCGCGAGCGAGCAGCAAAAACGGTCCTGGCTGCAGCGGTTGATACCGGGCGGCAATTAGCGCTTGTTCTCATTTTGTTCTTATTGTATGAGGGGGCATGTTGTATGCACTCTCGATCCAATCCTTTGTTCTGATTGACCGACTTCAATTGGAGGCGGCCTCAGGCTTTACCGCGCTGACGGGTGAAACGGGCGCGGGCAAATCTATCATTCTCGATGCGATCAGCCTGGTGCTGGGCGGTCCCGCCAATCGCAAACAGGTGCGGGCGGGTGCCGAACAGGCCAGTATAACCGCCGAATTCGCTTTGCCTGCCGATCACGCCGCCTGGTCGGTCTTGCAGGGGCATGATTTGGACTATGACCCTGACGCGACCCTCCTCTTGCGCCGAACCGTGCCAGTCTCTGGTCCGTCGCGCGCATTCATCAATGGCCAACCCGTCGCTGCCGCCATTTTGGCGGAGCTGGGTGAACGGCTGGTCGAGATTCACGGTCAGCATGCGGCGTCTGGCCTGATGCGCCCCTCAACGCATCTGGATCTTCTGGATGCGTTTGCCGGTCTCGAGGCGTCGGTCACAAAATGCGGCTCCTTGTGGCGTGCGTTCGAACAGAAACGCGCCGACCGACAGGCGCTGGAAGACACGGTGCAGAAGGCAAAAGAGCACCAGGAATGGCTGACCTATGCCGTCGAAGACCTGTCAAAGCTGTCGGTCCAGGGCGGCGAACTGGAAACCTTGTCGAGCCAGCGCACGGCGCTGCTGCAATCTGAGCGGATCAGCGAAGCGATTGAGGAAGCCGCCACTGCTTTACGCGACCCCAAACTGGAGACCGCGCTGATGAAATCGGCCAAGGCGGTCGATCGCGTCATCCGGGTGCCTGGGCTGGAGACCCTGGACTCCGGGGTCGGCGAGGTGGCTGGGACCGCGTCAGAGGCGCTGGAACGTACGCTGATCGAGCTGGCAGAGGCCAATACCGCGGTCGAAACCCTGTCGCGCTTTGCCGAGCATGATTCCTCGCGCCTGGAAGGGGTTGAAACCCGTCTCTTCGCGCTTCGCGCGGCAGCCCGAAAGTATGATTGCCTGCCAGAGCTGCTGGCGGACACGCTGGCGCGTTATGAAAGCGAATTGGCGCTCTGCAATTCCGACTCCGAGGCGTTGGAAGCGGCGCGGACCCAGGAACGCGATGCGGAAGCCGCCTGGCGCAAAACTGCAGAAAAGCTGAGCAAACAGCGCCACAAGCAAGCGGCGACCCTTGAATCTGCGATTCACGGAGAACTCGAACCGCTGCATCTTGGTCGCGTCCAGGTCAAAGTCATGTTTGCGCCAATCGAAGTCGCTGAGAGCGGGGCGAAAGGTCTGGAACGGGCCACGTTCGAAGTCGAAACCAATCCAGGCGCGGGCTTCGGGCCCTTGAAGGCCATTGCCTCTGGCGGTGAGCTGGCGCGCTTCTCTCTGGCCTTGAAATGTGCGCTCAGTCAGACCGGCCAGGCCTGCACGCTGATCTTTGATGAAGCCGATCAGGGGGTTGGCGGCGCCGTGGCCGCGGCAATTGGCGAGCGGCTCGCTCGCTTGTCTGGCGATCGCCAGGTTTTTGCCGTGACACACAGTCCGCAGGTCGCCTCGGCCGCGGATCGCCAGTGGCGGGTGTTGAAAGACGCGGATGCAAACGGGCAGATTACGAGCCAGGTTGCACAATTAGATGACGGTCAACGACTTGAAGAAATCGCCCGAATGTTGTCAGGCTCCAGCATTACCAATGAGGCGCGCGCCGCCGCATTGAAATTGCTGGAGGCGGCATGAATGCAGACATTGCGGTAGACGCACTGACCGAAGACCAGGCGCGCAAGGAACTGGCGCGGCTTGTGACCGAACTCAAACTCGCGGATGCCAGCTATTATGGCGATGATGAGCCGCATTTGACGGACGCGGAGTATGATCAGCTGCGCCGCCGAAATCTCGAGATTGAAGAGCGGTTTCCACATCTGAAACGGTCCGATAGTCCGAGCGATCGCGTCGGCGCGGTGATCAGCGATGGCTTTGGCAAGATTGAACATGGCGTGCCCATGTTATCGCTCGACAATGCATTCTCGGACGAGGACGTTCAGGATTTTGCGGATCGCATCCGCCGTTTTCTGGGTCTGTCCGCAGACGAAGAATTGGTGATCACGGCAGAGCCGAAAATCGACGGACTGTCCCTCAGCCTGACCTATGAAAACGGCCGTTTGATCAAGGCGGCAACGCGCGGCGATGGCCGGGTTGGGGAAGATGTGACTGCCAATGCCCGTACGCTGGATGATGTCCCGGATCAGCTGGCGGGAACAGGATGGCCCGATCGCATCGAAATTCGCGGCGAAGTCTATATGTCCGATGCCGACTTTGCCGCACTCAACGCAAAAGAAGCCGAGGCAGGGCGCAAGCTCTATATGAATCCGCGCAATGCAGCAGCGGGCGGTTTGCGCCAGAAGGATCCGGGCATTACCGCGCAACGCCCGCTGAAATTCTATGCCTATGCCTGGGGGGAGCATTCCGCGCCCTTTGCCGCAACGCAATTTGAGGCGGTTCAGAAGCTCGCGGCCTGGGGCTTTCAGACGAATACCCTGTTTCACCCACACGAAACGGTAGAGGGCCTGCTGACCGCTTATCGCGGCATGGTCGAGACGCGGGCCGATCTTGGCTATGATATTGACGGTGTGGTCTACAAGGTCGACCGGCTGGATTGGCAGCAGCGTCTGGGCCAGGTCAGTCGCTTCCCGCGCTGGGCGATAGCCCACAAATTCCCGGCGGAAAAAGCGATCACCACGCTGGAGGCGATTGATATCCAGGTCGGACGGACCGGATCTCTGACACCCGTCGCGCGTCTGAAGCCGGTCACGGTCGGTGGGGTCGTGGTGTCGAATGCCACGCTGCACAATGAGGAAGAGATTGAACGCCTCGATGTCCGCGAAGGCGATCAGGTCGAAATCCAGCGCGCGGGCGATGTCATTCCGCAGGTCCTGCGCGTGCTGGATCCTGATCGGGCGGGACGCGCGGCACCATTTGTCATGCCGCATGTTTGTCCGGAATGCGGGTCCGCTGCGGTTCGGGAGCTCGATGATAAAGGCAAGGAAGATGTGCGCCGTCGCTGCACAGGGGGGCTGATCTGTCCGGCCCAGGTCAAGGAACGATTGAAACATTTCGTGTCGCGTAAGGCGCTCGACATAGACGGTCTGGGCGCCAAGCAGATTGAACTCTTCTATGAGCGCGGTGTGATTTCAGCGCCGCAGCATATTTTCCAGATCGCGGACAGGATTGCTGCGGCCGGATTCGATCCGCTCGAAACCTGGGAAGGGTTTGGCGACGTTTCCGCGCAGAAACTGCTGGCGGCCATAGATGAACGCCGCAATGCACCCTTTGCGCGTTTGTTGAACGGGCTCGGCATTCGGCATGTCGGACAGACCACGTCCGACCTGTTCTCGCGCACATTCGTGCAATGGGAGGCGTTCTGGACGGCGGTCGAGCAAGCGCGTGACGATCCGGGCGGTGAGGCGGAACAGATGCTGACCTCGATTGATGGCATTGGCGGGGCCGCCGTTGGCGCGCTGACCACATTTGCCAGCGAAGCGCACAATCAGGACATGATCCGGGACCTGCTGGCCGAAATCACCGTGCTGGATGGCGAAGCGCCCGCCAGCGAGAGCCCCGTGGCCGGCAAGACGGTGGTGTTTACCGGCACGCTGGAGGCGATGACACGGGACGAAGCCAAGGCCCGCGCCACATCACTCGGTGCCAAAGTGTCAGGCTCTGTCTCTGGTCGCACCGATATTCTGGTCGCCGGACCGGGGGCCGGATCGAAACTGAAAAAGGCACAGGATCTCGGCGTCACCGTGATGACCGAAGCGGAGTGGATTGACCTGATTAGCGGGCTCTAGAGCGCGGCGCAGGCCGCCTTTAGCCAGTCAGACGCCTCGCCATCGACCAGATCGCCAATTTCGCTCAGGACGCGCTGGTGATAATCATCAACCCAGTCGCGTTCATCTGCTGTCAGCAAGTCTGTATCGATCAGGCCCCGCGCCAAGGGCGCGAAGGTGACACACTCAAAGCCGAGCATGTCGCGATCCCCGCCTTCTATCGGTTCGGCGGGGGTGACGTATTGCAAATTCTCGATGCGAATGCCGTATGCGCCTTCCTGGTAGAAGCCGGGCTCGTTCGAGACAATCATGCCAGGCTGGAGCGGGGTGGCATTCCACGCCTTGGCAATCCGCTGCGGCCCCTCATGCACGCCGAGATAGACCCCGACGCCATGGCCAGTGCCATGATCATAATCGAGGCCTGCCATCCACAAGGCGTGTCGCGCCAAAATGTCGAGATGCGTGCCGGTCGTGCCTTCCGGGAACCGGACCCGATCCATGGCGATATGGCCTTTGAGGACGAGTGTGTAATGCCGGCGCATGTCTTCGCTGGGCGTGCCAATCGGCACTGTGCGCGTAATATCTGTGGTGCCATCTGGATACTGGCCGCCACTATCGACCAGATAGAGCGTGCCGCGTTCCAGCGGTCGGTTCGAGGCGGACGATACGCGATAGTGCGGCAGCGCACCGTTTGGACCCGCACCTGAAATCGTCTCGAACGACATGTCCTTCATTTGTTTATCCACCAGGCGAAAATCGAGCAGTTTCAGCGCCGCATCAATTTCCGTGTATTCGCCAGACTGGGCTTCGGTATCGAGCCAGTGGAGGAACCGTGTGACGGCGGCACCATCGCGCCTATGGGCCGCGGAGGTGCCGGCCAGTTCCGTGGCATTCTTGCAGGCCTTGGGCAACAGGACCGGGTCCTGAGCGCGAAGAATGGTGGCGCCTGCGGCGTCGAGTTTCTGAAAGAACCAGGCAGAAGCGAGCGCGGGGTCGAGACTGATCGTCTGCCCGGACAAGGCCTCCAATTCTGCGTCCAACGTGTCCAAAGGCGCAAGAGTCACCTGATTGCCGAGATGTTTGCGCAAGCCGGGTGTTTCCTTGACCGGATCGAGGAACAGGGAGGCGCTGGCATCTGACCGCAATACGGCACGTGCGAGCGGCAATGGCGAGCAGGCGACATCACCGCCGCGAATATTGAACAACCAGGCAATGCTGGCCGGTGCGGTGATCACCACGCCATCGGCGCCCGCTTCACTGAGCGCGGCTGCAATCTCGCGGCGCTTGTCCTCGGAAGACTGACCCGCATGCTCGATATTGTGAGGAATAACGGGCGCCTGAGGCTGGGCAGGGCGATCCTGCCAGGCCGCATCAATCGGGTTTGTCGTGACCGCAACAATGGTCGCGCCAGCCTTCTTGGCGGCCGTCTCGAACGCCTGAACATCATTCGGGGTCATCAAGGCGGGATCATA
>JBCCCT010000195.1:0-6309 GCA_039033355.1 Pseudomonadota bacterium
CGCACCAGCGTGCTCAACGGATAATTCAGGCCGCTGGCGGGATTCGGTATGGCTTGCGTCGCGATCACGACGGCCCGATCCGCCTCAGGGTCAATCCAGAGATCTGTCCCCGCCCATCCGGACCAGCCATACTCCCCTGCTGCGCCGAGATGCCCTTCTGCCCCCGGTCGAACCACCAATCCGCAAAATCCAAAGCCGACATTCTCCCAGCGCGGATCCGGAAACCCGAATGATATCGGCGCAGTGCCGAGCGCCGGGTCGAGCAGATCTGTGGTCATTATGGCGACGCTTTGCTCCGACAATACGCGTTTGCCGTTAAACTCGCCTCCATTGAGCAGCATGAGCAAAAAGTTCATCGCATCGCCGGCGGTCCCCACCAGGCCAGCCCCGCCATACTCCAGGGCCGGTGCTTTGCGATAATCGCCGCCAAAGCCAGGATGATCCCCGACAGGCTGCGCACGCCCCTCCTCGTCTCGCATATACAGCTGAGACAATTGCTCTGCACGTTCGTCGGCCACAAAGAATCCCGTGTCGGTCATCTCGAGCGGCGTGAAGAGCCTTGATTGTAGATAATCGCCGAACGACCGTCCGGAGACCGCCTCAACCACGCCGCCCAGCACACCCATGGACTCGCCATAATTCCATTCCGTGCCCGGCTGTGCGACCAGCGGCATTTCCGCCAGACGCTTATTATGCTCGGCCAAGCTTTCATCCATTCGGTTGGCGATCGCATTGACGTTAGCTTCTGTATAATCGGACGATACGAGCGATGGTGACTGGCCATAAACAATGCCAGACGTATGCGTCATCAGATCACGAATAGTGATATCGCGATCAGCGGGTACCAAACCATCTGGCGTACGCACCTGCATATTACTGAAGGCAGGAAGATAGGATTTGACGGGCGCTTCGATGTCCACAAGTCCATCATCGACCAGTGTCATGATCGCTGCGCAGGTCATGGGTTTTGACGACGAAAAGTGGCGAAACAGCATCGCTTCGGACGCAGCAATGTCACTTGAGACATCTTGCCAGCCCTGGGCGTCGCGAAAGACAATCTTGTTTTCCTCTGCAATCAGAGTGATCGCGTTGGGTATTTGTCCAGTTTCGATCAATTCAGATGCACCGGCACGGATCTCAGGTCCATAATCAGGTTCGGAACGCGTGTGATCTTGCGAAACCGCTTGTCCAAGGATGAGACCGGCCAGGCCGACGAGCGTCGCCATCTGAACAAATTTCGCACGCATGGCTCGTTGTGAAATCATTGGTCTTTCCCTCCGTGACAGATTCGCAAGCGCATTGGATGTCGTGTCGCAGATCAATCGTCGGGCGACACGAAATTCAGTGCGAACCGTTCAGATATCGCGCTGACGCCATTGCGGATAAATGTCCGAGCGTCTCAAAATCTTAATCGCGACGGAAAATAGCGGCGATCTGCAGCCTGTTTCCTGGACACGAATGTGCACGAAACTGGTCGGTTGCTCGGCCGACGCATTGACATATTCCATCACTCGAGGATTGCTGCGGCCTTACTTAACTAAACCCGCCAGGTGATATCTCTTGAACGCGACGAAATCCTCTAAACTCCATATCATTATGGGTCCCGCTGCTTGCGGGAAGAGCACCGTTGCTGAGGCTGTTTCGAAGCATATGAATTGGCCGATGATCGAAGCGGATGATCATCACCCGCGCGAAAATGTCGATAAGATGAGTACAGGCACGCCCCTGACGGACCGGGATCGCGCAGCCTGGTTGGATAGTTTGATAGACGCCATCAAGACCACCCCTTCTTCGTCTGTCGTGCTCGCCTGTTCTGCGTTGACGCCTTATGTCCAATCCCGGCTGCGCGATGAAACATCGCGCTTGTGCCAATGGTGGCTGATCGATCTCCCACGAGATGTGCTTGAGCGCCGCATACGAGCACGTCAAAATCACTTTATGCCACCAGAGTTAATCGAGTCCCAACTGGCCAACCTGACTCCACCTGAAGACGTCGTACGGATCGATGGGGATCAGCCCATCGCCACGATCTGCGAAGAGATTATCGCGCAGTTATGACCCAGGATTCCCCGAAGCTCAGTCTCCGCATCGATTTCCCGAACGGTCTACGCTTCGGGCCGGGCAAGGCAGCGTTGCTTGAGGTTTTGCTGGGGACCGGATCGATCAATGCGGCGGCCAGGCAATTGAACATGTCCTACCCCCGCGCCCTGAAACTGATCGATCAAATGAATGAGACCTTTTCCGAGCCAATCGTCGAAACCCAGACCGGGGGCGCGGATGGTGGGGGCGCACAGGTGACCGAGATGGGGCGTCTCGTCCTCGCTCTGTACAAGGAGATATGCAATGGCGCGAACAAGAACAGTCACGCCTCGCTGGAGGCAATCAACAAATTCCTCAAGAAATAGACTGGCCGCGCTATAAATGGTGACTTATAACGATTTGCATGACGGCCCTTCTGACAACCGGCGAACATCCTTTCCATGTGTTGCAACGCCTAAGCGAATGGCAGGCGGAGGGGCAACCCTGCGCCCTGGTCATAATCACCGCGACGGAAGGCGGCGCCGTACGCGCGCCCGGTGCCTTATTGGCGGTGAGTGACACCACGAGTTTTGGCTATATCTCGGGCGGATGTATTGATGCAGATGTCGTTCTGCAGACGCGTGATGCGATGCGGGTCGGTGCGGCTCGATCCTTGCGCTACGGGGCCGGATCGCCTTTCGTCGACTTGCCCCTGCCCTGCGGTGGCGCGATTGAAGTCACGATCTGCCCGGCGCCAGACAAAGCCCTCATTCAAGACCTGACGGATACGCTGGCAAACCGGCAACGAGTCTCGGTTTACTTGTCTTCCGATGGACAGCTCACGCATGTCCGGGATCGCTCGGAAGCGCTGCGTTTTGACTATCAACCGCCTATTCGTTTGCGAATTGCGGGTCGCGGCGCCGATGCTCTGGCCTTGGCGACAATCAGTCAGGCAGCAGGATACGAGACGCGCCTCCAATTGCTGGACGAAGATGATATTCAGCAGGCGGCGGCGCTGGGTTTGCGCGATATTCAGAAGCTCACCACCGTCAATGCATTGCCCGACATAGCTGACGATCCATGGACCGCCTTCGTCTTGCTCTTCCATGATCGCGATCTGGAAACACCCTTGCTAGCGCAAGCGGTCAGCGGCCCGGCCTTTTACATTGGTGCTGTTGGCAGTCGCCGCACCCATGCCAATCGGTGTGAGGCTTTGCGCGAGGCCGGTCTAACAGAGCCCCAGATTGCGAGGATTCACGGACCGATTGGACTGGTTCCATCGCTGCGGGAAGCCTCCTCGATTGCGCTGTCGACGCTGGCAGAGATCATCGACGCAGCGAAACAAATTCCCGCGCGCGATGATGCCCGAACGGCGTTTGTCTTGTTAGCCGCCGGGGCGTCGAGCCGGTTTGAAACTGGCGATAAACTTCTCGCCGATCTGGATGGGCAGCCCGTTTTGCATCACACCGCCAGATTACTCAACTCACATGCACCGGGTCAGGCCATCGCGGTCGTCTCGCCTGGCGATGAGGCCCGCACGGATATTCTCGAGCAATCGGGTTGGACTGTGATCATCAATGACAAGGCAAGCGAGGGTCAGGCCCGCTCTATCGCGGCTGCGCTTCGCGCACTCGAACCTAATGACGATATCGATCAAATTGTCATTCTTCTGGGCGACATGCCGCGTGTTCCTTCGGCGCATATTGCCGAACTGTTGCGCCAAGCCTGCCATCCCTCTGTTCGCGCAATCATGACGACGTGTGACGAGACGCGAAGCCCACCGGCTCTGTTCAAGCGCGATCTGTTTCAAGCCCTGTCGGGGCTCACCGGTGATCGCGGCGCCAAGTCTGTGTTCAACAGCATGAAGGATGGGGCTATGACGTTGCAGCTGTCGACCGGGGCTGGTCTTGATATTGACTGCATCGCCGATCTCGAACGCGCCCGGGAGACTGAACATGCCTGACGGATTGAACCGCGCTTCCGGTGCCCCTCTGGTCGATCAATTTGGCCGACAAGTCACTTACTTGCGCATTTCGGTTACGGATCGCTGCGATCTTCGCTGCACCTATTGCATGGCCGAGAAGATGCAATTCCTGCCCAAGCGGGATCTGCTGACGATTGAAGAACTCGATCAGGTCGCCCGCGCCTTTGTTCAGCGTGGTGTGCAGAAAATCAGGATTACAGGCGGCGAACCTCTGGTCCGCAAAGGCATGCCGGAATTGTTCGAACGTCTGGGCGGATATCTCGGTCAGGGTCTGGAAGAACTGACGCTCACCACGAACGGGACACTGCTGACGCAATTCGCGGACATGCTCGCACGTAACGGTGTGAAGCGGATCAATGTCTCGCTCGACTCGCTCGACGCAGGACGATTTGAGACGATCACGCGGCGCGGAAAACTCCAGCAAGTCCTGGATGGGATTGATGCAGCGCTGGATGCCGGGCTGCACGTCAAGATCAACACCGTCGCCCTCAAACACGACAATGCTGACGAGCTGCAGGACATGATTGCCTGGGCGCATGGCAAAGGCATGGACCTGACCCTGATCGAAGTCATGCCGCTCGGCGAAACGGATGAAGACCGGATCGATCAATATATCCCCCTGCCTATGATCCGCGATCGCCTGGCTGAAACCTGGACGCTTGATGAGGCCTCGTCGTCGGACACGAATGCAGGCCCATCCCGTTATGTCCGCGTGAAAGAGACAGGCGGTAAGCTCGGCTTCATTACGCCGCTGACCAATAATTTCTGTGCCGGGTGCAACCGCGTGCGGGTCACCTGTACCGGGCGCATCTATATGTGCCTCGGTCAGGATGATCATATCGATCTGCGCGCGGCCTTGCGCGACAGTGATGACCCGGACGCTGCGCTGGATGCCTGTTTGAACCGTGCCCTCTTGAAAAAGCCGGAGCGCCATGAGTTCAAGATTGACCGCCGCGGACAGGACCCGGCTCTCGCGCGGCACATGTCGGTCACGGGAGGGTAAGATGCAAAAGATCCTCTATTTCGGACGCCTATCGGACGTCACCGGCACCAGCGAAGAGATGCTGAGCATCCCGGCAGAGGTCGAGACCGCAGGTGCCCTGCGCGAATGGCTGGACGTACGCTTTGACGCGTCAGGTGCTTTGCTCGACCCGACCGTTCGGATTGCGATTGATAGCGAGATTACATTTGATAGCGCTCCGGTTGGCGACGCATTAGAGATTGCGTTCATGCCACCGGTTGGAGGCGGCTAGATGCTTCGCATATCCGCCGACCCGATTGATGCAGGACTGGAATTGAAACAGTTCGAATCCCGCGCGCCAGGCGCCGGCGGAATTGTGACATTTAGCGGCCAGGTCCGGCCAGAGGCGCAGCAAGGCGAGGTCAACACTCTGTTTTTGCAGGCCTATTCCCCGATGACCGAGCATGGCATTGAGGCGGCCATCGCGGATGCCCGGTCAAGGTGGATGCTCGATGACGTTCTGGTTCTGCATCGTATTGGAGAAATGAAGCCCGGCGACACGATCGTGTTCGTCGCCGCGGCCGCCAAGCATCGCCGCGCGGCGTTCGAGGCGGCTGACTTCCTGATGGATTATCTGAAAACCGAAGCGGTGTTCTGGAAAAAGGAAAACACCGCAGGGGGAACGCATTGGATCGAGCCGCGTGACGCTGATTATGCCGATGCGTCGCGCTGGACAAAGAAGGAAACCGTTTAAGCTATGGCTGGTATTGACGAGACACTCGAATTTAAGCGCGTGCGCATCGCGATCCTGGTGGTCAGTGACACGCGCACACTGGAAACGGACACCTCTGGCGACCTGCTCGTGCAGCGATTGCAAGATGCCGGGCATGTGCTGGCGGACCGCAAGATCATCAAGGACGATCCGCCAACCATTCGCGCCTGCGTGGAAGCCTGGATTGATGATCCGGACGTGGATGTTGTTATCTCTAGCGGCGGAACCGGACTGACCGGTCGTGATGTCACGCCAGAAGCCGTCACGCCCCTGTTTGAGAAAACGATTGATGGATTCTCCGTGATTTTTCATCAGGTCAGCTATCAATCGGTTGGCCTGTCGACCTTGCAGTCTCGCGCGGTTGCGGGCCTCGCCAAAGGCACGTTCATCTTCTGCCTGCCGGGCTCAAATGGCGCAGTCAAAGATGGCTGGGACAAGGTCATTTCCTTCCAGCTCGACAGCCGCCACAAGCCCTGCAATCTGGTCGAACTGATGCCGCGCTTGATGGAGACCTAGCGTGAGTGATCTAACCCATATCGGCCCGGATGGCCGGGCGCGCATGGTCGACGTGTC
>JBCCCT010000196.1:0-6260 GCA_039033355.1 Pseudomonadota bacterium
ACAACCGACGTGGTCTGTCCAATGTATGCCCCGATCGATCATATTGTCGAATGGGCCCGCTGGGCAGAAGCAAGCGAAGGCGATGACCGCCCCTTGATGTTGTGCGAGTTTTCACATGCGATGGGCAATTCGAATGGCTCACTGGCCGCTTATGTGGATGCGTTTTTTGATGAGCCCGCTTTGGCGGGCGGTTTTGTCTGGGACTGGCGTGATCAGGGCCTGGCTGAACAGGATGCGGATGGCCGTTTCTATTGGGCCTATGGCGGACATTTCGGGGATCAGCCGAATGATGCCAATTTCAATATCAATGGTCTGGTCGGACCAGATGGCACGCCGCACCCGGCCTTGCGCGAATTTATGTGGGCGGCCCGACCGGTAGCGTCTGACTGGATCGAAGGGCACCAGGTTCGCTGTCACAATCGCCGTGTCTTTACCGATACCAGAGATCTGGTCCTGATCTGGGAAGTGCTCCACGATGGCATCACCGTCGAGCGGGGACAATTGTCGCCAATCCTTGAGCCAGGTGCGCGCGAAACGATCGATCTCCCCATTCAGAGTGATATGGACGCAAAAGGGGAGTGGCATCTCTCGCTGAGCTGGCGCTGCGCACAGGACACGGCCTGGTCGGACGCCAATCATGTCGTCGCCTGGGATCAGTTTCAGCTCGCGGCGACCGCTGTGGCGCCCAGCGTCAGTGTGGGGGCGGACAGCGCTCTGAGGATCGAAGACGGCACAATCTGGCTAGGGGCGGCACCGCTGCTCGCATCGCCGATCACGCCCTGTCTGTGGCGCGCGCCGACCGACAACGATGGCGGCAAGCCCGGCACGCGGCCGCTCTTTCAGAGCAAGACGAATGAATGGGTCGGCTATGGCCTGAACGCGCTGGAGCCGGGGCCGAAAACACTGAGTGAGACGGACTATGGGATCAAGACCGCGCAAGCCTGGCAGGGGCATGATGGCGCGAGCTTGCAGCATGAAAGCCTGTGGACTCTATATGACGGCCATGTCCGCATGGATGAGACCCTGATCGTTCCGGAGGCCTGGCAAGACCTGCCGCGTGTCGGGGTTCGGTTCGAGATTGCCAAAGCGTATTCCGCGCTCGAATGGTTCGGCCTTGGTCCGGATGAATCCTATCCGGATCGATGCGGGGCACAGACGGTTGGCGTTTGGGCAGGCCGCGTTGCGGATCAGTACCACCCTTATGTCCGCCCGCAGGAATATGGCGCCCACGAGCAGTGTCGCTGGTTCCGATTAAGGGATGAGCAGGGCAACGGATTTCAGGTGACCTTGCCGGCGCCGTTGAGCTTTACCGCCCGCCCGCATCATGATGTCGATCTGAATGCAGCAGAGACCCTGGCGGAACTGGTGCAGCGTGACAGCATGGAAGTGCATATTGATGTCGCCATGCGCGGTCTGGGGACCGGTGCGTGCGGGCCGGATGCCTTGCCGCAATATCTGGTTGGGCCAGGTCTTTACAAGTTCAGCTGGATCATCAGTCCGCTCGGCGACACGCGTTAGGATTTGCGAACCGGTTCAAACTCATAAAGCGATATGCCGCGCGCATGCGCGTCGAATTTGAGCTTGCGGTTGAGCGGCGCATGCGCGCGTGAGGCGCAATTCTGACGGTCGCAGAGATAGCAATTCACCCCGATCGGCGTTGGCGTCTGTCCAGCCATGTTGAGCCGATCGAAATAGACCAGATTTTCCGCATAGGCCTTGTCGCAGCCGAGGCCGATGGCCACGCGCGCTGGCGGACGGCCATGATATCCGCGGGAACGATTGATCGCCTTCGAGATGGAGACATAAGTCGTCTCATCCGGCATCTGAATAAGTTGCGTCAGCGTCTCGCCGGGCTGTTCGAAGGTCCGGTGAATGTTCCAACGCGGACACGCGCCGCCAAACTTGGAGAAGTGGAACCGGCCGGCACTGAACCGTTTGGAGACATTCCCAGCCGCGTCGATGCGCAGGAAGAAAAAGGGCACACCCTTGGCATCCGGCTTCTGCAACGTGGTCAGACGGTGCGCGGTCTGTTCGAAACTGGTGCCGAAGCGATGGCTCAGCAGATCGACGTCATAGCGCGTGCTCTCGCAGGCTTTCAGGAACGCGCTATAGGGCATCAGCAAGGCGGCGGCGAAATAGTTGGCCAACGAAACCCGCGCCAGGCCAACGGCGCTTTCTTCCTTGAGGCCGGACTCCATGACGATCTTCTCAATCAGCTCGCGATATTCGAGCAGGCCCAACTGGAACGCGAGTTGGAACTGGCGACCGGTCGGGTGCAGCAATTCTGAAATGTCGATGCCGGACCGATGTCGGTCAAAATAGGTGAAGGAGGAGGGCATGGCCGAGCTGGGCAGCACGCGAATGCGCAACTTGTGCTTGGCTTCCAGACGTTCCTGAATGGCCACCTCGATCGGCTTGCCGCTCGCGGTGAGGTCGGCATGGAAATGCGATGCGGTTTCATCCAGCTCAGCGAAATAATTGCTCCGCTCATGCAGGAACTGGCGCACCTGTTCGACCGGGCGGGCACTTTCTTCCAGCAGCTCGACTTTCTCACGATCAGCGAGGGGATTGGCATCGGAATAGGCGCTCAGGGCCAGCTCACGATAGCGTTCGTGCAGACGCAGAAAGGCCTTGATCGTCTCCGGGCTGGCGCCAACCAGGTCTTCCAGTTCGCCCTTGGACACCTGAGCGCCGCCAAAGACCGGGTCGCGCAGGGCATTGACGAGTTCATTGACGAGGCCTGCATCCATATCCTGGGCGAGGTCGGCGACATTCACGTCGAACTCCTCTGCCAGTTTCAGCAGGACCGCGGCGCTGACCGGGCGCTGATTGCGCTCTATCAGATTGACATAAGTGGCCGAGACATCGAGTCGCCGCGCAAATTCCGCCTGGGTCAAGCCAAGCTGCGTGCGCAGGCGCTTGATGCGCGGACCGATAATGAGCTTCTTTTTCATCGTTTCTGACTGTTACAACATTTACAAACATAACATACAAAAATTTACATAACAAACAGTGAAACCCAATAAGTATGGGGATGTCTCTGGACGTGGCATGCATTTTGTAAATAAACCACACATGTTACAAAACAGGAGTGCGCCGTGCCAGACACATTGATCAAGGACGCTGTTTCCGCAGCCAAGCCAACCCCGCGCCATCGCCGTCCCGCTGAAATTGTTGGGTCGATCCCGCCGGAATATGAGCGCGTGCTGACGCATCGGGCTTTGCTGTTCATTGCTGACCTTGAGCGCCGCTTTGGCCCACAGCGCAAAATCCTTCTGGAGAATCGCAAGCTTGCACAGATGCGGTTTGATGATGGTGAACTGCCCGGCTTCCCGCTCGAGACCGAGCATATCCGCAAATCCGTCTGGGAAGTCGCCCCGGTTCCGAAGGCGCTGCAAGACCGCCGCGTTGAGATTACTGGCCCGGTCGACCGCAAGATGATGATCAATGCGCTGAACTCCGGCGCCAAAATGTTCATGGCCGATTTCGAGGATGCGTCTTCTCCAACCTTTGCCAACATGATCGAAGGCCAGGCCAATATGCAGGACTATGCCGCAGGCGCGCTGGCATTTGACGATGAAGCGCGCGGCAAATCCTATCGCCTGAACGACGAGACCGCGACCATGCTGGTCCGTCCGCGCGGTTGGCATCTGGAAGAGGCGCACGTCACGGTCGACGGCAATCCGATATCAGCCAGCCTGTTCGATTTCGGCCTGCACATTTTCCACAATGGCAAGGCGCTGATGGAGCAGCAGAAAGGCCCATTCTATTACCTCCCGAAAATGGAGAATTATCAGGAAGCGCGCCTGTGGAATGATGTCTTCAATTTTGCCCAGGCCGCGCTTGGCATTCCAAACGGCACGATCAAGGCCACGGTCCTGATCGAGACTTTGCCTGCCGCGTTCCAGATGGATGAAATCCTGTATGTGATGCGCAATCACATTGTTGGCCTCAATTGCGGCCGCTGGGATTATATTTTCAGCTATATCAAGACGCTGCGCAATCACGCTGAATTCGTTCTGCCGGATCGTGCGCAAGTCGGCATGGACCGGGCCTTCCTGAAAGCCTATTCGCTGAAGCTGATTCAGACCTGTCACCGCCGCCGCGCCCACGCCATGGGCGGCATGGCAGCACAGATCCCGGTCAAGGGCGACGAAGCGGCCAATGCGGCGGCCTTTGACAAGGTCCGCGCCGACAAGAAGCGCGAAGCGCAACAGGGCCATGACGGCACCTGGGTCGCCCACCCGGATCTGGTCCCGGTCGCGATGGAAGTGTTTGACGCTGAAATGCCCAAGGCCAATCAGGTTCTGAGCCAGCGCCAATTCCCGAACATTACCGAAGACTCGCTGCTGACCCCGCACACGGGCGACGTGACGGAAGCCGGTATCCGCACCAATATTTCCGTGGGGATCGAGTATACGGCCGCCTGGTTGCGTGGCCGCGGTGCTGTGCCGATCCACAATCTGATGGAAGATGCCGCGACGGCCGAGATCTCTCGCAGCCAGCTCTGGCAATGGTTGCACCACGGAACCGAATATCAGACGGCCAATGGCGGCGCTGAAGTGTTCGATCGCGCCGCGTTTGATCGCCTGCTCGAAGACGAGCTCGGCAAGATCAAATCGACGCTTGGCGACAATGCCTATGCCGATGGCCGCTATCCGGAAGCCACAGAGGTCTTTGTCTCAACCGCGACCGGCGAGACCCTGGCCGACTTCCTGACTCTGCCCGCCTATGCCGTGCTGAACGACCTTTCTTAAACCCCAACACAAACAGACACCCGAACAAATCGAGGATAGTATCATGACCCAACGTCCAACTTATAAGCAATTGATGGAAGAAACCCTCAAGCGCTACCCAGAGGGCCGTACCCGTGCCGGACTGACCATTGAAGATGTCGTGCAGCTGAAAATTCAGAACACCTATAACACGCATCTCGACATCGCTCAGTCGATGGCTGGCATTATGCGCGAAGACATGGCCGCCTATGATGAAGACTCGTCAAAATTCACCCAGTCACTGGGGTGCTGGTCAGGCTTTCACGCGCAGCAAAAGATCAAGGCTGTGAAGCGTATGCGCGGCACCGCCAAGGGCACTTACATCTACCTGTCAGGCTGGATGGTTGCCGGCCTGCGCAACACATGGGGGCACCTGCCAGATCAGTCCATGCATGAGAAGACTGCGGTAACCGACCTCATTCGTGAGATCTACACATCGCTCCGCCAGGCCGACGAAGTGGGTCTGAATGATCTATTCCAGGAGCTGAAAGCGGCCCGTGAATCCGGCGCTGATCAGGCGATCATTGATGAGATCATCTATCGGATCGATACGTTCGAAAGCCATGTTGTGCCAATAATCGCCGACATTGATGCCGGCTTCGGCAATGAGCATGCGACTTACCTGCTCGCCAAGGAACTGATCCTGGCTGGTGCGTGCTGCCTGCAGATCGAGAACCAGGTGTCTGACGCGAAGCAGTGTGGTCACCAGGATGGTAAGGTCACGGTCCCGCGCGAAGACTTCATCACCAAGCTGCGCGCCTGTCGCATGGCGTTTGAAGAGCTGGGCGTTGACGAGGGCGTTATCGTTGCGCGGACTGACAGCCTGGGCGCTGGCCTGACTCAGAAAATCCCGGTCTCCAACGCGCCTGGCGATCTGGCTTCGGAATACATCAAGTGGATCGAAACCGAAGAGGTGACCGATGCCAACCCGCTGGCCGATGGCGAAGTCGCGCTGATGCGTGATGGCAAGGTCGTACGTCCGCTGCGCATGCCGAACGGTCTTTACAGGTTCAAGGAGAATACTGGCCGTGAGCGTGTGATCGAAGATTGCATCAGCTCTCTGACCGAAGGCGGCGCTGATCTGCTCTGGATCGAAACGGCCACGCCGAACGTTGATGAGATTGCTTCCATGGTGAATGCAGTCCGGGAAGTCGTCCCGAATGCGAAGCTGACCTATAATAACTCGCCAAGCTTCAACTGGACGCTCAATCTGCGCAAGCAGGTTCGCGAACAGTGGATCGCGGAAGGCAAGATCGCAGAGACAGACTATCCAGCTGACAATACGCTGATGTCTGCCAAGCTGGACGAGACGGAGCTCGGTCTCGAAGCGGATGCGCGTCTGCAAAGTTTCCAGACCGACATTTCTGCCCGTGCCGGTGTGTTCCACAACCTGATCACACTGCCGACCTTCCACCTGACGGCCAAAGGCATGGACGAACTGTCCAATGGCTATTTCGGCGAAGAGAAGATGCTGGCTTATGTCAA
>JBCCCT010000197.1:0-6170 GCA_039033355.1 Pseudomonadota bacterium
AGGGGACGAGCGGAACAGACCATATGGCCAAGATCTTCATCTCATACCGCCGCGAAGACAGTCAGCATGCCGTTGATCGGTTGCAGGACGTCATGAAACCCTATTTGAAAAACCCCAAACGCGATTTGTTTGTGGACGTCGACAACATTCCGATCGGAGTCGATTTCGAAGCGCATTTGCAGACCAAGATCAGTCAGTGTGACGCGGTTCTTGCGGTTATCGGTCCGGGTTGGCTGACGGCACGCACCCCCAATGGCAAACCGCGCCTGGACTCGTCAGATGATTTTGTCCGCACCGAAATCGCGGCCGCCCTGCAGCGAGGCATTCCCGTCGTTCCGGTCTTGCTGGATGGCACGCCGATGCCGCGCGCAGATCAATTGCCGGCGGATATTCGCGGTCTGGTCAAACGCAATGGCGCGCAGCTAGATCGCAAATCCTTCCGCGCCGATGTCGACCATATCATGTCCGGGCTGGGCTTTGGCCAGCGCAAGAGCGCGCTGCCGAAAGTCCTGGTTGGCCTGGTCAGCGTGGCCGCGCTCGCCGGGATCGGAATCTGGAGCGCGCAATTCCTGGAACTCGACTCTGGTTCGCAGCGTGCGGACTCAGGCGCCCTGGCGGTCGAGTCGGAAGTGTTTGAACCTGTATCCAATGCGGACCTGGAGCGAGATCCGGTCGAAGCAACCGAGATTTATGTTGATCCAGCCCGCACGGAATTCGTCGAACGCCTGCAAATCGCGCTCACCAAGCTCGACTTTTACAAGGGCGCAGTGGATGGCATCGCCGGAAAGAACACAAATGCTGCGGCAGATTTGTTCGCGCTAGAGTTCGGATTTAGGCGCATGGACATCGCCTTTGACGATATTGCAGAGCTCGAAAAAATGGTTGTGTTCGCCGAGTCGGAAGTCTTGGCCGCGAATTCCAGCACGGGTGGATTTGTGCTATCGGAGCGGGCGGTCCTCATTGAACGCTACCAGAAGGCGCTGATCGGGCTCGGCTATTATAATGGCCCGATCAATGGCGAGCCGGATACTCTAACACATGACGCGACCAAGGCGTTTTCCAAGGATCACGACCTGACCAATCTCGGACTGGATTTCGCCAATCTCGATGCGATTGAACGTCAGGTGAAGTATGCAGAAAAGCTCGTCGCCGATAGATCTAGCGGCGGCTTTCAACTCATCGACAAATAGCGCGCTAGCCCGCCCGCGCCGCTTCCTGCTCAGCCCATTGCTCCGCCGCGCCGCGGGCCAGGTCGCGCACACGCCCGATAAAGGCCTGGCGCTCGGTCGGTGAGATCGCACCGCGGGCATCAATCAGATTGAACACATGGCTCGCTTTTAGGGCGAAATCATAAGCCGGCAGCGGTTTACCGGCGGCCCGCAAAGCATTTGACTGGCTTTCGCAATCGCTGAACCAGCGCTGCAGCATCTCGACATCAGAATATTCGAAATTGAAGGCCGATTGCTGGCGCTCATTCTCAATGAAGACATCGCCATAAGAGAGCGGCGTATCGCTATCCGGCGCGTTGAACGGCAAGTCATAGACATTGTCGACGCCGAACACATACATGGCCAGGCGTTCAAGGCCGTAGGTCAGCTCACCCGACACCGGGAAAACGTCGAGTCCGCCGACTTGCTGGAAATAGGTATACTGGCTGACTTCCATGCCGTCGCACCAGACTTCCCAGCCCAGGCCCCAGGCGCCGACGGTCGGGTTTTCCCAATCATCCTCGACAAATCGAACGTCGTGCACGGTCGGGTCGATGCCAATCTCGTAAAGCGAGTTGAGATACAGGTCCTGCAGGTTTTTCGGGTTTGGCTTGAGGATGACTTGATACTGATAATAATGGCCCAGCCGCATCGGGTTTTCGCCATAACGGGCATCAGCGGGTCGCCGCGATGGCTGAACATAGGCTGCGCGCCAGTCTTTCGGGCCCAACGCGCGCAACACTGTGGCCGGGTGAAGCGTGCCGGCGCCAACTTCCATGTCATAAGGCTGCAGAATGGCGCAGCCCTGTTCAGCCCAGTAACTCTGCAGGCGCAGAATCAGGTCCTGGAAGGAGTTGGGTTTGTCTCTGGCAATTGGGGCGGTCATGATTGAAGGCGTTCCAAAAAACTGTCGCGCTCCGCCTACTCCGGTCTGCGGCTTGGGGCAAGCAGTCTGGGCGTTCTAATCCCAGTCAATACCTGTACCCTCCTGTTGCAGGCCGAGCGCCCAATCGGTGCGCGGTCCACCTTTCTCGACGTACAGGTAACGCGCTGGCAACAGTCGCATCGGTCCAGATCGAAGCGCTTTGCGGGCCTTGACCAGAACCCGTTTGGCGTCCGCCCCGGGATAGGAATGGACCGGCAACACGGTAATCTCACCGCTCTGGCGCTCAAGCACAGCCAGAATGCGGGCCAGGTCTGCGGCCCGATGGACCATCACGAACGTCCCTTTCGGGCGCAGCGCAAACAGCATGGCATTGATCCAGTCTTTCAAGGGCACGCTCTCCAGATAAGCGCCATCCTTGCCCGGTCCCGGCGCCGGAATCGTGCCAGATTCAAAAAAAGGCGGGTTTGAGAAGACTAGATCGAACCGGTTTTGCCAGTCTTTTGGCACCGCAGCCGCGCTGCCTTCGACCACCTCAACCCGTTCTTCAAAACGGTTCGCCGCAATCCCTCGCCGGGACAGGCCAACCATATTCGGATCGATTTCGAGGCCGGTCATGCGTGCTGCCGACAATCGCGCCGCCGCAGGCAGCAAAGTACCGCCGGCGCCACTGCCCACTTCCAGACCTTCACCAGACAGGGCTTTATCCAGGGCCGCGGCCAGCAAAACACTATCCGTGCCAGCCCTAAACCCTTGTTTAGGTTGAAAAACCTTGACGCGCCCGCCGAGAAATTCGTCGCACGTTGCGCCCGTCACGCATCTTTCTCCACCTCGCGAAGGATGAATCTGGCCCGGCTGGCAAGGTCGGCCCGCACGGTGATGCGGATGGGCACCATCGGGCCGCGGCCATCAATCACCGCGGTATGCTCATCCAGGACAAAGGGTTCAATGCCTTCTTCCGAGAGCAGATGCTTGATATAGGACAGTTTCACCAAGTCATTGGTTCGAAACACTTCTTCCAAGATTTTTCTCCAAAACGTCGCATGCGGTCGCATACCGCAGCTGTATGCCATCAATTTTGCGCTAACTGTATGGATAGAAGCGGAAAAGTGGAATAGGACTCCTGGCGTGACTGCGCAAACTAATCCCTCCCAAGCTGCCCGGTTCGCAAATATTGTCGAGCGCATGCAAAGCATGCTTTCGGAAGATTTGGCGGCCACAGAAGCCTTGCTGATTGAACGGGCGAAAAGCCCGGTCGATGTCATTCCCGATCTGTCCGGATACATTGTTTCTGCTGGCGGCAAGCGCCTGCGTCCGATGATTACCCTGATTGCGGCGCATGCCTGCGGCGGCACCAATCCCGGAACACACGCCCTCGCGACAGCCGTGGAGTTCATTCACACCGCGACCCTGCTGCACGATGACGTGGTCGATGATAGTGATCTGCGCCGCGGCAAGAAAGCCGCCAAGAATGTCTGGGGCAATAATGCCTCTATCCTGGTCGGCGACTTTTTGTTCGCGCGCGCCTTTACCCTGATGGTGGAAACCGGAAGCCTCGATATCTTGCGGATCCTGTCCACAGCATCTTCCGTCATCGCCGAAGGCGAAGTGCACCAATTGGCCGCGGCGTCGCGCACCGATCTGCCGACAGAAGAATATCTGGCCATCATCGAAGCCAAGACCGCAGCTTTGTTCGAAGCCGCTGCCGAAGCCGGCGCCCTGTCTGCAGGGACAGAGAATGCAGAACATGCCGCTGCCCTCGCCGCTTATGGCAAGAATCTCGGCCTCGCCTTCCAGATCATTGATGATGCGCTTGATTATGGCGGTACGACCTCGGTGATCGGCAAATCGGTTGGCGATGACTTTCGCGAAGGCAAAACCACCTTGCCAGTGATCATTGCACGTCGCCGCGGCAGCGCCGATGACCACGCCTTCTGGGACCGCGCGCTGAATGTCGACACACAGGCCGAAGGCGACCTCGCCCATGCAATCTATCTGATCCGTTCGACGGGCGCCGCAGATGCGACTGTCAGCGAAGCCCGCGCTTACGCCGATCTTGCCAAGGCCGCGCTGCGCGATTTGCCTGAAAGCGAATGGACGCTGGCCTTGAGTGATCTGGCTGATTTCTGTGTCAGCCGGGCGCACTGATCGGGCCTGCGATTTCCGCAAATTAAATGACAGGGTTTTACTTGCCTGAAACCTCTGACGCTGAGACAAAGGCGTTATGTGGCGTGCGTTCGTATTCTCTGCTTCCTGCCTGGCGCTGTCAGCTTGCGCCTCGGTGCATAATGGACGTGCGCCGGCCCTGCTCGAACAGGCCGAAGCCGCAACCAAGCTTCGCAGCGATATTGAAACCCTGACCACTTATGCCGTCGCCAAATATGCCGGCTATACCGAGGACGCCGATACCGCCGCCCGAAACTATTCCCGTCTGTTGCGCACCGTACAGGATGATCCCTGGCTCGCTGAGCAAGGCATTTTCGCTGTTCTCAGAATTGGTGAGGTCGAACGCGCCATCGCCCTCGCGGAGCGGCTACCGGCGGATACGCTGGTTCAAACCGAATTGCCGAGACTTTTGCTGGCAGTAGACGCCCTCAAACAGGATGAGCGGGATCGGGCACTGTCTTACCTCACGACGCCGTGGAGCAACGATTATCACGCCATGTTGGCGCGCAGCCTCGCGGCTTGGAGCGTGCTGGAAGACGACCCGAGCGCAGCGGTCAATTTGCAGCAATTCGCTGGCGGTGAAGAAGGTCTGTTCGCCCTGATGGGTCAAACCCTGGGTGCGATCATGCGGGCCAATATTGGCGATGTGGAAGGCGCTCGGACCGATCTTGCCAGCCTATGGGATGTCAATGCGCGTCTGGCGCTGGGCGTCGAATTGGAAGCGCGTCTGATCGCCCTGGAGGGCGACACGGATCTGGCGCTCCGTCGCCTGGACACGTTCCGACAGGATGTCGGACGGCACCCTGCTCTGACCGCTCTGAAACAGGAAATTGAAAGCGGCGAGATCGCACCGCCACCCGTCTATACCGCAGCAGAGGGCACAGCCCTCGCGTTCTATATCGCCACTGCGCCGCAAGCCAATCAGACTTATGGCGATGTGGCGGCGGTCTATTTCGCGATGGCCGTCCATCTCGACCCTGATTTGGATTCCGCCAAGGCGCTGTGGGCCGATACGCTGGACCGGGCCGATCGGAGGTCGGAAGCGATTGCGCTTCTGGAATCGATTCCTGAGACCTCGATCCATCATACCAGTGCGCAAGGTCAGCTCGCCTGGGCGTTGCGCCGCGAGGATCGCAATGACGAGGCGTTGAAGATCGCGCGCGAAACCCTGGCGCGAACAGACGATCGCAACATTCGCATTCAGTTGGCGGACCTGTTGCAATCGCTCGATCGCGACGGCGAAGCGGAAGCCACTTTCTCTGATGTGATCGAATCTGACGAGGCGATGGGCGAGTATGACTGGCGCATCTATTTTGCCCGCGGCGGCGCGCGCGAACGCCTTGGCGAATGGCCGCGCGCCGAGAATGATCTGCAGACCGCGATGAACCTCAATCCGAATGATCCGACGATCATGAATTATCTCGGCTATAGCTGGATTGATCGCGGCATCAATCTGCAAGCTGGACTCGACCTGATCCAGGATGCATTGCGCCTCGATCCGGAAAGTGGCGCGATTACGGACAGCCTTGGTTGGGCCTATTACAAATTGGGCAATTATGAGCGCGCCGTCTTCTATCTCGAGCGCGCGACAGAGCTGGCGCCCGATATTAGCGAGATCCTCGATCATCTTGGCGACGCGTATTGGCAGGTCGGTAGATTCAAGGAAGCTGGCTTTCAGTGGGAACGCGCTTTGAAATATGCGACGGGTGAGGCCGAGATCGATCTGCTCGAGAAAAAGCTCGAAAGCGGCCTCGCCATGTTGCAGGCAGCAACCGATGATGGCACCCCGGCCTATCCATGACTCGCCTTACCGAACACGCGCCGGCCAAAATCAACTTATCTCTCCATGTCGGTCCGCCGAATGAGAATGAGCGACACAATCTGGTGTCGCTGGTGACCTTTGCCGATACGGA
>JBCCCT010000198.1:0-6163 GCA_039033355.1 Pseudomonadota bacterium
GATCCGCTATACATCAATGCGGCGACGCTCGCCCCAATGATCATCTTGGTTTTATGGCCCATGATTATCCTCCCGTGAATAAGCTCTTGTTTTTTCGGATGTGTGCCTGGGCGGGCACGTAGATTAAGCAACGAGCCGATTGTTGAACTGCTCGTGCAAAATGGATTGCTCACCAGGGGTCAGATGCAGGCCAAGCTTGGTTCGGCGTCGCAGAATATCCTCTGGTGACCGCGCGAATTCGCGCGCGATTAAGTAATCAACCTCCTTTTGATAAAGTCCGCCGCCATAATGGTGGCCGAGCTCTGAAATGGATTGTGCGTCCCCCAGAAGCGCGTGAATGCGCGTTCCATATGTCCGTGCCAGACGGTGCCGTGTGGCCGCCTCCAGCCATGGAAAGGCAATCGCGCAGCGCGCTTCGAACGCTTCGAAATCTGCTTCATCAATGTCGCCGCCGGGCAGGGAGGCCTTGGCCGTCCATGCTGTGCCGGCCGCCGGAAACTTGTCCTGAACGAGCTTCAGCGCATCTTCGGCAAGCTTGCGATATGTGGTGATTTTGCCGCCAATCACGGACAGCATCGTGGCGCCATTCGTCTCTTGCAGTTTCAAGACGTAATCGCGCGTCACGGATGAGGCGTCCTGGGCCTGATCATCAAACAGCGGTCTGACCCCGGAATAGGTCGACACGACGTCCTCAGGCGAAATCTGCTGCTCGAAATACTCGTTCGAAACCTCGCAAAGATACTTGATCTCGTCTTCCGAGGCCTGGACCGCGTCGAGATCTTCTTCAAATGGCAGGTCCGTCGTACCGATCAGCGTCAGGCGGCCCTCTTCATAAGGGATCGCAAAAATGACGCGGCCGTCGCCAGCCTGAAAGATAAAGCAGCGCTCGTCTTCGAACATTTTGGGCACAATGATGTGGCTGCCCTTGACCAGTCGCACTTGCGGGGCATTGCTGCGCGCACCTGCCTGGCCAGCGACATGATCCACCCAGGGACCGGCCGCATTGATCACGACTTTGGCGTCGACCGTCATTTCGGAGCTGCCATCCACCCGCAGGGTGGCGCGCCAGTGGTCGCCGCTCGCGTCCAGGCTCTTGCACTCTGTGCGGGTCATGATCGTCGCGCTGCGTTCCGCGGCATCAATCGCGTTCAGGATGACGAGGCGCGCATCCTCGACCCAGCAATCGGAGTATTCGAACCCTTTGGTGAAATGTGCCCGCAGTGGGTCAAAAACGCGGCTCGTCTTGCGCGACAGAGTCTTGGTCGCCGGCAGCAATTTGCGGCCGCCAAGATTGTCATAAAGGAACAGGCCGAGCCGAATCAGCCAGCCGGGGCGCAGGTCATTATGATGCGGCAGCACAAAGCGCAGCGGCCAGATAATATGCGGCGCTGCGCGCAACAGGACTTCGCGTTCCTTGAGAGCCTTCCGAACCAGTGCAAAATCATAGTGTTCGAGATAACGCAAACCGCCATGGATCAGCTTCGTACTGGCCGATGAGGTGTGCGAAGCAAGATCGTCTTTTTCGCACAATAGGACCTTCAAGCCGCGTCCCGCCGCATCGCGGGCAATCCCCGCGCCGTTAATGCCGCCACCGATAATCAGGATGTCGTACAAATGACCTGACCTTGCTTGCTCTGAGATTGGCATATCCAATTTTAAAATGTTCGTAAACGACTAATTTTCGCTCGTAATCGAAAATCTATCGAATTGTGGCTTTCGTGTTACCCTGATTGAGGTTAGTAAATCAAAGGGTTGTTCGAAAACGAACATGACTCTGGAGGCGATCGCCTCTTGGCACTGCATTGAAAAAATTCGTAATAGTGCTGCGATAGCGCGCGATGGGAGGAAAAATGGCGGCAAATGATCTGATCCTGGTGATCGATGAGGGGACATCTTCGACGCGAGCCATTGTGTTCGACCAGGCTTTCATCCCGGTGGCGCAGGCGCAGACGGAAGTCGGACTGACTTATCCGGATGATGGCTGGGTCGAGCAGGACGGCGCGGAAATCTGGAACAAGACTTTGCAAGTCTGCCGGGACGCCATTGCGACAGCCGGCGGGGTCGATCGTATCGCCGCGATTGGTATCACCAATCAGCGCGAGACCACCCTGGTCTGGGATCGTCAAACTGGAACCCCTATCGCCCCCGCCATTATCTGGCAGGACAGACGGACCGCCAGTGTTTGCGCGTCCCTGGTTGAGGCTGGCCATGAGCCAGCGGTGCAAAACGCCACCGGGTTGCTGATCGATCCATACTTCTCGGGAACCAAGATTGGTTGGCTGCTTGATCATGTGGAGGGCGCCAGAGACAAGGCGGACGCTGGCGGGCTCGCATTCGGCACAGTCGATTCATTCCTCATCTGGAACCTGACGGGTGGCGAAGTTCATGCGACCGATATGACCAACGCGTCCCGGACCTTGCTTTATCCGCTCAGCCTTTCTGAAGACTTTGCCTGGTCGGTCGAGATGCTGGACCTGCTTGGCGTTCCGAGCAGTCTGCTACCACGCGTCCGGCCGAGCGGCGCGCAATTCGGCCTGACCGATCCAGAGCTGTTCGGGCGATCCATTCCAATTCTATCCGCCATTGGGGATCAGCAAGCTGCATTGGTTGGGCAATCCTGTCTCGCGCCAGGCACGGCGAAAATCACCTATGGCACGGGCGCATTCCTGGTCGCCAATACAGGGCAGGACGTGCCTCGCTCGGACAACCGTCTTTTAGGCACGCTTGGCTATGGGCATGAGGGTGGCAGTTCGGCCTTTGCGCTGGAGGGCGCCATCTTCAATGCGGGGACGGTGATCCAGTGGCTGCGGGATGAAATGGGACTGATCGCTGACGCGCCAGCGAGCGAGGCCAAAGCCGCGGCGCTTGCAGATAATGGTGGGGTCTACTTGGTGCCGGCCTTTACCGGCTTAGGGGCGCCGCACTGGGATGCGAATGCGCGGGGGACCATTTCCGGCCTGACGCGCGCGGCAACGGCCGATCATATTGTCCGCGCCGGCCTGGAGGCCGCGGCCTATCAAACGCATGAATTGCTCGACGCTTTCGCTGCGGACGGCGCCGATGTCGAAGTCTTGCGCGTGGATGGCGGCATGGCAGCCAATGACTGGCTGATGCAATTCGTGGCCGACATTTGCAATCGGCCTGTCGAGCGACCGGACTTCATGGAAATGACGGCGCTGGGCGCCGCGGCTTTGGCGGGCATTCAATTGGGCTGGTTGACTGAAGATGACTGGGCCTCTCGCACAGCGCCGGGGCAACGTTTTGAACCAAGCATGTCTGATGCGGATCGCGCCGACTTGCTGGCCGGATGGAAGGCGGCCATGGGGCGCACGCTGACGGCCTAGGGGGGGGGGCGGGTCAGACCTGCGCCAACAGGCTGGCATTCCCGCCAGCCGCCGTTGTGTCTATCGTCACGACTCGCTCCAGCAGGAAGCGCTCGACCTCATCTGTATGCGACAGCAAAGGCAGAATAGGGCCATCGCGCCGCGCCATAAGTTCGATCGCGGTCTGACGAATAGCTCCGTCGGCAACGACCCCTTTCAGGCTAATGTCGCTCAGGGCTTCTTTGATCGACCCGGACGAGATCTGGACCGGTTCGTTACCGGTTGCGCGAACGCGCGCCACTTGCGCCTGCAGGATCTCTGGCGTGTCGCCGCCAAGACAGAGAAGGCGCCCCCTGGGGACCAAAGATAAAGTGTTTCGTTCTCCGGTCGGTCCGGGCAGCTCGACTGAAGTCTCCACGGGCGCGCACGCGTGGCCGACAGTTGGACGCGACAAGCGCTTCAGATAGTGCGGGCCGCCCGCTTTCGGGCCGGTGCCTGACAGGCCTTCGCCGCCAAAAGGCTGCTCGCCCACCACGGCGCCAATCTGGTTGCGATTGACATAGAGATTGCCGACCCGGGCTAGCCTGCGGGTCTGTTCGACGCGCGCATCAATACGGCTGTGCAGTCCCATGGTTAGACCGAAGCCACGTGCATTGATCTGGTCGATTGTCTGCGCGAAATCGTCTCGCCTGAAGCGCACAACATGCAGCACGGGTCCGAAAATCTCTTCGCGGAGATCGTCAATCGCATTCAACTCAAATGCGATGGGTGCTGTGTATGGCTGGTCGGAATTTGCCGGTGCAGGCGCTTCGCCGATGGTCTTGTACATCCCACGGCAGTCAGCGATATGTTGATCGATCCGCGCTTTTGCTGGCGCGTCGATGATGGGGCCGAGATCGGTGGACAGCTGTGCCGGATCATCTGTGCGCAATTCGTCCATCGCGCCTGACAGCATCTTGATGAAGGGCGCGGCGATATCGTCCTGTACACAAACCAGGCGGCAGGCCGAGCATCGCTGTCCCGCGCTCTGGAAGGCCGAGGCGATGACATCCCGAACCGCCTGTTCGAGCAAGGCGGTTGAATCGATAAGCATGGCATTGATGCCGCCCGTCTCGGCGATCAGGGGAATGTCACCGCGCCCGGTCTCGGCGAGGGTGCTGGCAATCCGTTTCGACGTCAGTGTGGAGCCGGTAAAGCAGACGCCGCGAATGTCGGGATGCGCGACCAACTTCGCGCCCACGCGGCCATCGCCGAGAATGACGCTGAGCGCATCCTTCGGGATTCCGGCTTCATATAGGCGTTTGACGGCCTCCAGCGCGATCAACGGGGTTTGTTCGGCGGGCTTGGCCAGCACGGTATTGCCGACACTCAAAGCGGCGCTGACCTGACCCAGAAAAATGGCCAACGGGAAGTTCCACGGACTGATGCAGGCGACCGGGCCAAGCGGCGCGCGGGCGGCGACAGGCGGGCGTTCCGCCTGATCGGCATAATAGCGCAGAAAGTCGACCGCCTCGCGCAACTCGGCTTCGGCGTCCGGCCAGGTCTTTCCAGCCTCATGCACGCAAAGCGCCTTCAGGTCCCAGCGATCACGTTCGAGCAAGTCTGCCGCCGCATGCAAACGCGTCGCGCGGTCGTGCGGCGCAGTGCTGGCCCAGCTGCTGGTCCGACACGCCTTGATCGCGGCGTCCAAATCCGTCGTGTCGCCAGCCGGGGCTGACAGGGCAGGCGTCTCGATCGCCTCAATGTCTCGGATGACCGCCCATTGTGTGAAGTCCGCGCCGGACGCCACGGCGCGTGTGTCGCCCTGGCGATCGCGTGGGGTCTGCAAGGCGGGGTGGGGTGAGAACCCATGTTCCGAGGCGCACTCAATCGGGTCGCGGATGAGCGCGTCAATCGCTCCATTCGAATCGAGAATCTGATTCACGAACGATGAATTGGCGCCGTTTTCCAGGAGGCGCCGAACCAGATAAGGCAGGAGGTCCTTATGTCGTCCGACCGGTGCATAAGTGCGCGTGGCGAAGCCATGATCTTGCGCCAATCGGCGGTGCAGGCCGTCGCTCATGCCGTGCAGCCGCTGAAATTCAAGGTCACGCCGCGACCCGGCCATTTGCATGATCGCTGCCGCGGTGTGAGCATTGTGCGTCGCGAACTGCGGATAGACCCATTCCTGCGCGTCGAGCAGTTTGCGAGCGCAGGCGAGATAAGAGATGTCGGTGTGTTCCTTGCGTGTGAACACTGGGTAGGCGTCGAGTCCGAGCTCTTGCGCGCGTTTGATTTCATTATCCCAATACGCGCCTTTGACGAGCCGAACGGTGACCTTCTGCCCGTGCCACTTCGCGGTTTCGTGCACCCAATCAATCACTGGTCCGGCGCGCTTTTGATAGGCCTGGACAGCGAGTCCGAAGCCATCCCAGCCGCGTAGGGTCGGCGAGCCCAGGACGCCCTCGATCACCAGGAGCGACACTTCCAGCCGATCGACTTCCTCAGCATCGATGGTCAGTCCGATATTGGCCGCTTTCGCGCGCTCAGCCAGGGTGAGGATTCGTTTGGTGAGGGCAGGAACGCAGCGGTCTCGTTGTGCGAATTCATATCGAGGGTGAAGAGCTGAGAGTTTGACGGACAGAGCTGGCGACTGATGCAAGTCCTGTGTTGGCAAAGAGGTTTTGGCTAGATGCGCCAGCGCCGCGTTATAATGGTGAAAATAGCGGTTTGCATCGGCCGCCGTCATGGCCGCCTCGCCGAGCATGTCATAAGAATATGTCGCGCCATAATCGGACAATGTCCTTGCCCGGTCTGTCGCACGTCCGATCGAGGTGCCAAGTACAAAGTGTCGACCGAGC
>JBCCCT010000199.1:0-6163 GCA_039033355.1 Pseudomonadota bacterium
CAGACCGGCGACGCGCATATTCGGGTGCCACCATGGGGTAATCCGCTGGCAGGCCCCAACGTTTGCGATACTCTTCCGGCGTCAGATTGTACCGGGTCCGCAAATAGCGTTTCAGCATTTTCAGTTTGGCACCATCTTCAAGGCAGATGATGTGGTGATCCGTCACTGACTTCTTGATCGGCACAGCAGGTTCCGGGCGTTCGGCTTCAGAGCCCTCGACAGAAAGCTCGCCGAGCTTCTGGTGAACCGTGGTCAGCAGATCCGGCAGGTCTGACGCGCTAATCGCATTATTGCTGACATAGGCGGCAACGATTTCGGCGGCCTGCGTCAGTAAGTCTAATTTCGAAATATCTGTGTTTGTGTCTGTACTCATATCTTCGGGGTAGAAAGTAGAGTTGTGCTTTGTCTAATGTTTAACTGCTATTCGGCATTGGATTTCAGATTTTTTATATCCGAAGACGTTGGCGTTTCAGTCCAGTGTCAAGGAATACATAATTATAAGTAGGAGATAACGGCGAACGCCGGAGATTTCCAGTCAGGTTGCGAATTCTGAGACGTTTTACTTGGTCCAGTTCGCCGTACGTCTCTCCAAAAACGCCGCGATCGCTTCTTTATAGTCAGATTGTTTTACCATCGCATCCAATAAATCATTGGCTTCGCGCACCGACGCACCAACATCGCGGTGGAAATCGACATAGGTCTGACGTTTCGACTGATAGGCCGCTTCAGGCGAAACGCGTGTGATCAAATCCAGGGCATAAGTCCGAACGGTGTCGATCAGGTCGGCGGTCGAAACCAGTTGATGGATCAGCCCCATGGCGTGGGCTTCATCGGTCAGGAATTTGCGACTCGACACCAGGAGTTCGATGGCCCGCGACCCTCCAATCAAGCGCGGGAGTAACCAGGACAGACCGTATTCGGCCGGCAAGTTAAGCGGACCGTGCGCCGTGGTCAGTTTGGCGCCCGGAACCGCAAACCGAATATCGGCGTAGCAAGCGAGGACGAGCCCGACTCCTGCGGCAGCGCCATTGATCGCGGCGATGACCGGCTTTCTCAAAGCGAAGTGATATGAAAAATCTTCGCGGAAGGGTTCAAAGTCGGTCTCACCCGGCATGACCAGGTCCGGCGCCGTTCCCGCATTATAGGATCCGGACTTCGAATGACCATCCAGCGCCTGGGAATCACCGCCGACACAGAATCGCTCGCCGCTGCCAGTCACCACAATGACCCGCACCTCGTCGGATTGATCCGCCTGCTGCAGCAGATGGCGATATTCCGTATGCATCCGCCCGGTCCAGGCATTGCCGCGATGCGGTCGGTTCAAACAGATCGTGGCGATCTGGTCCGTGACATCATAGGTGGTGGCTTTCAGATCCATGACAGCTCTTACTTGAAGGTCAGACCTTCAAACTGGCCTGAGTCGCGCCAGGCCGCGATGTGCGCGAAGAAGGCGCGCGCGCCCGCCGGATGGCCAAGGCCGTGGCGGTTCTTTTCGGTCACGCCTTCGCCTTCATTATTGTAATAGCCAGGCGTGCATTCCGTATTGCCGATCATCATGCCCGCGCCGCTCAGCACCATCTCGACCCAGGCATCCTGGGCCGCTTTGGTTGGCTCGACCTGGGCCGCACTTTCAGCCTCGGCATGCGCGACCACAGTGCTGATCGTATTGGCGTGATCGACAATATTGTGCGGCACGTTTGAGATCAGCAAGGCGGCCTGATTGGGTTGCACGATAAAGGCATTGGGAAAGCCGTGGACATGCAGGCCATGCAGTGTCCGCATGCCGGTCTCCCAGGCCTGCGACAAGGCAACGCCATCGCGCCCGACCGGATCGAAGCCGGAGCGTTCGGTATAGTCCGACCCGACTTCAAACCCAGACGCATAGACGATGCAATCGACTTCGAACTCTTCACCATTGGCGACGACGCCACGTTCGGTGATCCGCTCGACCCCTTTGCCATCCGTGTGGACCAGACGCGTCCCGGGCGTGTTGAACGCTTGCAGATATTCATCATGGAAGCAGGGGCGTTTGCACAATTGGCGGTACCAGGCTTTCAGGTTTTCCGCGGTGTCCTCATCATCGACCACTTGATTACAACGTTCGCGAATTTCCTGCATCTTCTCGAAGTCAGCATCTTCGAAGGCTTCCAGCATAGTCTCTGGCGTCCATTTGGTGGGCGGCAATTCCTGCACCTTGGCGCGGATGCGGCGGGACAATTCCGTCCAGCCATCCATGACATAGTCTTCCTGAGGAAAGCCCTGGGACTGGTTGTCGACAAAATTCTCGTACCAGCGCTGTTGCCAGCCCGGGGTTGCAATCGAGTCGAACCAGTCGCGATCAATCGGCGTGTTGTTGCGTACATCAATCGAGGAGGGCGTGCGCTGGAACACGTACAGCTCCTTGGTCGCGCGGGCGAGGTGCGGGACGCATTGCACCGCCGTCGCGCCGGTGCCGATTATCGCGACGCGCTTGTCGGCCAGCTTGTCCATCGGCGCGCCATCCGGCGTGCCGCCGGTATAGGCATAATCCCAGCGACTGGTATGGAAGGCCTTGCCCTTGAACGTCTCTATGCCCTCAATGCCCGGCAGTTTGGCGACGTGAAGCGGACCGGTGCCCATACCGACATATTTGGCTGTGAACGCATCCCCGCGCGAGGTCTTGATCAGCCAGCGCGATGTGTCGTCCTGCCATTCCACAGCCGTCACTTCGGTATGAAAGAGCGCGTCTTCATAGAGATCAAATTGTTGACCGATGCGGCCGCAATGATCGCGGATTTCAGGCGCATGAACATATTTCTCGGTCGGCATATGACCGGTCTCTTCAAGCAGGGGCAAATAGATCATCGAAGCTGTATCGCATTGCGCGCCGGGATAGCGGTTCCAGTACCAGGTGCCGCCAAAGTCGCCGCCTTTTTCAATGATCCGGACACTGTCTATTCCGGCCTGTTTCAACCGCGCACCGACGACCAGACCGGCAAAGCCACCACCGATAAAGGCGAAGGTGACGTGATCCGTCACGGGGTCGCGCGGTTCTTGCGCGATGTAAGGATCCGTCGCGAGATCGTCGAACTTGCCTTCCAGGCGGACGTATTGCGCATTGCCATCGGCGCGCAGTCGTTTGTCGCGTTCCTCGGCATATTTTTTCTTCAGCGCGGTTTTGTCGAGTGTCTTGGCCGTCATTGGAATCTCCCGTTGTGATTTATCTCCGCGGTCTTCCCGCGCGGAAGCCAAGCCTTGCCGCGAAGACTCCCCAAATCAGACCCGATTGCGGACACATTTGCGAGCAAACGCTCACAGTCTCAGCAAGGAGTCCTTTTCATGAAACATCTCAAACTAATGCTCAGCGCGGTGGCGCTGATCGGCGTCACGGCCTGCGGTACGTCTCTGCAGACCACGTCCGGCGCAGACTATCTCGCCCGCTATGATGCCAGCCATGAAATCGCCAATGGCATGCCGACGGATGTCGATGACGATGTAAGGCGGATCGCTGCGATTGAGCCGAACCTGATCTTTCCGGCACGAATTGGTCTGGCGCGCATCCAGAATGGTCAGCTGACCACCCTGCCGGCCGATGAGGCACGCATCTGGCAGGACCTGGCGGAGGAGACAGATGGGGCCTTTGGTGAATTCGTACCGGTCAGCCCGCTGATCGCGGCCATGGTCAACGAGCCCCGCACAACACGGACCAATCGCGCCGCCGCGGTCATTGCGGACATTCGCCGTGGCGCGGCGCGCCAGCATCTCGATTATGTTGTGACCTATGAAGTCGGGTCGAGCCGCCAGGAAAAAGCCAATGCGCTCGCCCTCGCCGACCTGACGATTATCGGCATGTTCGTCTTGCCCAGCCGCACGCTCGAAGTGGAGGCGACTGCATCGGCGCTGATGCTCGATGTACGAACCGGCTATCCGTATGCCACGCTGACCACGCATGCCGAGAAGTCGGGTGTCAGTCGCGTCATCTCAGATCGATCGACCGGACGGGATTATGCCGACACCGCCGAAGAGCGGGCGGTCGCCAAACTGGCCGAGGAATTTGGCGACTCGCTGGGCGCCCTCGCCGTGCGGGCTTTGGCCCAGTCCAAAGCAGGCTGACCCAAAGACAGCCTGTCCGTCGCATCTGAAATTGGCTAATCTGGACTTGTTGCGGCCAGGCGCAGGTCCAGAAGACCTCTATAAAAAAAATGCCGGACCGCGCACGGTCGAAGGAGGCATGACCATGAGCGACACATCAGATACATCCAAGGCACCGACATCAATTATGGAGATCTCGGCCTTTGATCCGGCCGCGCGCGACAATCCGCATCCGCGGCTGAAGGCCTTGCGTGACACTTGTCCAGTGCTGCGGGATGAAGGCGTAAAGACCTGGTTGCTCAGCGGCTATGATGATATTCGCGCGACCGTGAATGATCGCACTTTTGTGCGGCATCCCAAGAACGCTGAGCCTGGCTCCATGACCCGGATGATGGTCGATCCCGATGATCCGGAGGGTCGCCGGTCGAGCATCCTGTTCCAGGACGATCCCGACCATTCGCGCAATCGCTTGCCGCTGGTCAAAGCTTTCTACGCGCGCATCAAGAAGATGGAGCCCGAGATCGAGAAGATGATCGACCAGGTCATTGATGCGGCGCCAGAGTCCGGGCGGTTCGATATTATGGAACACATTGCCGTCCCGCTTCCAATCATGGTGATCGCTTACATTCTCGGCGTCGATGACACCCGGCTGGACGAGTTTCGGGAATGGTCCGAAGGCGTGATCCTGAGTCTCAACCCGCTCCGTTCGGCTGAGGAAAGCGAGATCATGATGGCGTGCGGCGAGAAACTCGACGCCTATTTCACCGAGCTGATGGACGCCCGCCGCATTGACCCGCGGGACGACCTGATCAGCGATATGGTACGGGCCCAGGCCGATGGCGGTGACTTTGACGATGATGAGTTACGGACAAACCTGCAGGCGCTTCTGGTCGGTGGCAATCTGACCACGACGGATTTGATTGGCAATGGGGTCTGGCTGTTCCTCAACCATCCGGACCAGATGGACGCATTGAAGGCGGATCCGGGACTGGCCGCACAAGCCGTGGAAGAAGTCTTGCGCTATGAGGCGCCGGTGCAGGCCACGTCGCGCATTGTATCTGAAGACCGCGAGGTCGCGGGTTGTCCGATGAAGAAGAGCCAGCCCGTCTTCATGTCGCTGGCCGCGGCCAATCGGGATCCCAACAAGTTCGTGGCGCCGGAAGCTTTCGACATTACCGTGAAACGAGCCTCGCATGTCTCGTTTGGCGGCGGTGCCCATATCTGTATCGGTGCCCCGCTGGCGCGGATCGAGGCGCGACGTGTGTATGAGAAATTATTTGTGCGCTATCCGAACATGCGGTTGCCGGATCAGGATATTGTCTGGCGGGCTTTGCCCTTCTTTCGGGGGATAGAGCGTCTTGATGTCGAAGTGGGCTAGAACAGTTCGTTTTCGAGCCGCTTGATGGTCTCGGCCAATTCCGGGCGGGTCATGGCAAAGACTTCCTTGTCGACCCAGACGCCATCCGCTGTCCGCTCATAATTGCGAAACAGCGCTTCTCGGGTCGGCGCCAAGGCGTCGAGCTCGCGCAGGATATAGTGATTGTCCGTGTTGACCTGCCATTCCATCCGCTTGGCCCGCCAGTCATAGGCGCGTTTCAGCATGGCGTGCTGGCCGGCCTGATAGAGCTCCGGCGTGGCCATGTCCGGCGGATGCCAGGCCAGGGCATTGCGCACGCGGCGGTGAATCTTGTTGATCTCGTTAAAGCCGGTCACGCCAGCAAACCGGTTTTCGGACTGAAGGAATAAAACAAAGGTCGCGGCCAATCCGCTTTTTTGCGCGGCCAGCATGGCTTTGAAATAATTGCTCAGGCTGGTGCCCCCCGGCAAGGCGGGCATCCACTTCCAGACAGAGGGTTCGATCTCGGAGTCGAAAATCAAATCGCGATGGGTCACGCAGAGCGGTTCCAATCGCACGATTGCATTCTCGAGGCCTGGGGCGGAAAGTTCCATCGTCTCAACTTATTCAGTTGCCACAGTCTTATAGCATTGAATGGGCTAAAGGCGCATCAGGCTCGCAAGATTATTTTTCTGCATGTCCGATGATCCGCCGACAATCGGCATGCCGAGCAGATCGCGGACATGGCGTTCCATG
>JBCCCT010000200.1:0-6127 GCA_039033355.1 Pseudomonadota bacterium
GAGATCGTCAATTCGAACCCTTATGGATTGGCCGGTTTGATTGCAGGCTGGGGCGGAGAGCCGGTACGGCTCGGCGTCGCCAGTGACTCCATTGAGTCGATCCAGGCGCACATTGATGCCGCCAATGTCGATATCCTGCTGCCGATTGGAGGCGCATCCGTCGGCGACCATGATCATATGCACGCAGCATTCACCGAACGCGGCTTCGAGCCCGTGTTCAAGAAAATCGCCGTTCGCCCTGGTAAGCCGACCTGGTTTTCGCGCCGGGACGAAACTTTGGTCCTTGGGCTTCCTGGCAATCCTGCATCCGCCATGGTCTGCGCGATGCTGTTTCTGTCGCCTTTATTAGGGGTCGATTGGCGAACAAGACTGGTTTCGGCCAAACTGAGTCAGCCTGTGTCCGACAATGGTCCGCGTGAACACTTCATGCGCGCACGGATCGAGATCAGTGATGAAGGTGAATTAGCTGTCACGCCGGCGCCCAGCCAGGACAGCTCTCTACTCAGCACGTTCGTCGACCATAATGCTCTCATCCGGCGCTTAGCCAATGAAAAAGCTCAGGAATCTGGCGCCAGTGTCCGCGTACTCCCCATCGCGCCCATCCTGTAATAATCACAACAGTTTGAGAATGAGAAGCGGGTGCAAATTCTCCTCGAAAAATCTTGCTGGACGCTCTTTACTCGGTGAACGTTTCGATCATTATTTAGGTTAATGCGGAACGAAAATCCTATCGGGGATCTTCGCGCTATAACGCCGGAGGATGCTAGGCATGGCGACACTTAAGATAAATGGCGAAACGGTTACGGTTGATGTCGAAGACGATACCCCCCTGCTCTGGGTGATCCGTGAACAAGTCGGTCTTACCGGCACCAAATATGGCTGCGGCATTGCCCAGTGCGGGACATGCACCATCCACATTGATGGCAGCCCGGTCCGCTCCTGCGTCTATCCGGTCGGGGCCCTGTCCGGTGATGAGGAGATCACCACGATTGAAGGCCTGTCGGAAGATGCGAGCCACCCGGTACAACAGGCCTGGGCCGAACTGGACATTCCACAATGCGGCTATTGCCAGCCTGGCATGATCATGGCGGTGTCCGGCATGCTGAATGACAATCCCAATCCTAGCGATGAAGATATTGATGCGGAAATCACCAATATCTGCCGCTGCGGGACGCTGGCGCGTGTCCGCAAAGGCATCAAACTCGCTGTCGAAAAAGCATAAGGGAGACAGACATGGCTGATACAGGTTTTCTCTCCCGCCGCGGGTTTATTGTCGGCACGGGCGCGACAGGTCTGACGATTGGCATCCTCGCCAGTTGCGCACCGGCTGCGAATGAACCCGAAGAGCCCGATTATTCGGATCTCGCACCAAATGATGAGGTCAATGCGTGGGTCCATATCGATCATGATGATACCGTCACGGTCCGGATTGCCCGCTCTGAAATGGGCCAAGGTACGCTGACGGGTCTGGCGCAATTGGTCGCTGATGAGCTCGACTGTGACTGGAGCAAAGTCAAAACAGAATATCCAACTCCGGGCGAAAACCTTGCCCGCGAACGGGTGTGGAGAGACTATGCCACCGGCGGCAGTCAGGGCATTCGCGGATCGCAGGACTATGTCCGTGAAGGCGCCGCTGCGGCCAAGGCGATGCTGATCGAAGCGGCAGCGAATGAATGGGGCGTTCCAGCCTCTGAATGTACGTCCGAGAATAGCGTCATCACGCATGGCCCGAGCGGTCAGACGACGACTTATGGCAAAGTTGCGGGCGCCGCCTCGCAATTGGCACCGCCACTGGAAGTCACCGTCAAGGACCCCGCCGACTGGAAGATTATCGGCGAGGCCAAGCAGCGACTGGACACGGCTGACAAATTGACAGGCGCGCAAGTCTATGGCGCCGACGTTCAACTGGACGGCATGCTCAACGCCGCTGTGAAACAGGCACCAAAGATCGGCGCAACGCTGAAATCCTTTGATGCGGCGGCGGTTGAAGGGATGCCAGGTGTTGCGAAAGTTGTTTCGGTCAGAAACACCTTTGGCGAAGGCGACATCGCGGTGGCGGTGATCGCGGATACCTGGTGGCACGCAAATAAAGCGCTTGAAGCCCTGCCGGTTGAATGGGAAGGCGGCGTTGAATTCTCAACCACGGAATTTGAAGCCGAACTCGATAATGGTCTAACCGCCGAGGAAGCCTTTGTCGGTAATGGCGGCGGTGATTTGGACGGCGCGTTTTCCGGTGCCGCTCAAATGGTCGAAGCCACCTACAACATGCCCTTGCAGAACCATGCGTGTATGGAGCCGATGAACACCACGGCGCTTTACACAGACGAGCGCTGTGAGATCTGGTGCCCGACCCAGAATGGCGAAGCTGCCTTGGGAGCGGTCGCAGAAGCGTCAGGCCTGCCGATTGAGCAGTGCGAAGTCTACAAACTTCATCTTGGTGGCGGCTTCGGTCGCCGCGCGATGCCGGATTATGTCCATCAGGCGGTGCTGATCGCCAAGGAAATGCCTGGCACGCCCGTCAAGATGTTGTGGTCACGTGAAGAAAGCATGATGCATGGCTTCTTCCACCCGACGACCAAGGCACGCGTGCGCGGATCCCTGGATGCAGACGGCAATCTCACGGGTATGCATATGCGGATTTCAGGTCAGTCCATCCTGGCCGCCTTGATCCCGCAAGCGCTGCAGGACGGTGTCGATTATGCAACCTTCCAGGGCTTGCTGCCAGCTGGCGTCGATCCGCGTCTGGAAGATCAGGTATTGAAATATTCTTTTGATAATTTCCTGATCGATCATGCCATGCGAAACCCGCCAGTGCGGCCTGGCTTCTGGCGCGGTGTGAACCTCAATCAGAATGCCATCTATCTCGAATGTTTCATGGATGAAATGGCCCATGCGGCCGGTCGTGATCCTCTGGAGTTCCGTCTGGCCCATCTCGGCGACAGTCCGAAAGCGGCTGCCGTGCTGCAAGCAGTGGCAGATGGCTCCGGTTGGGGCAGCGATGATGGCAAAGCCCGCGGTCTCTGTGTGATGTATGGCTTTGGCTCATATGTCGCCGCCTGCGCGGAGGTCACCGTCGATGATGATGGCGTCCTGTCGATTGATCGCATCGTCGCCGCAACCGATCCGGGTCACGCTGTGAACCCGCAGCAGATCGAAGCGCAAGTTGAAGGCTCTTTCGTCTATGGCCTGTCAGCCATGCTGTATGGTGAAATCACCTATGAAGGCGGCGAAGTGCAGGAGCGGAATTTCGACACCTACAATTCGCTGCGCATCGCTGATATGCCGGAAGTCGAGACCATTATCATGCCATCTGGCGGGTTCTGGGGCGGTGTCGGTGAGCCCACCATCGCGGTTGCTGCGCCGGCTGTGCTGAACGCCATCTATGCGGCGACCGGAAAACGGATCCGGCAATTGCCGATCAAAGACCAAGATCTGAGGAATGCCTAGGATCCTGTTTCGAACCGTATGCGCGTCGCTGGGCGGACTGGCTTTGGCGGCGTGCGGCGGCTCAAACATCGATGAGACGAGCAATGATTCCGTGGCTGTGCAGACAGGCTCTGCCGCGGCCTTGGTTGTGGCGTGCTCTGGGTGCCATTCCAGCAGCAATGGCGCCATCGCTTCTCTCGACCTCTATAAGGCAGACCTGCTGCGCGAAGCGATGATCGGTTACAAGTCAGAAACAGATGGCACGACGGTCATGCACAGGATTGCGCGCGGCTATTCGGATGAGGAAATCGACCTCATCACAGCGGAACTGACCAAGCCATGAGACCTGCCCTTCCCCGCAGAGCGCTTTTGAAAGTTGGCCTGGCCGGGGTCGGCGCAGCTATGCTGCCCATGCCTGCCATGGCGCGCACGACCGCGAAGGTTGTGATCATCGGGGGTGGCTTTGGCGGCGCGACCGCGGCGAAACGGGTCAAGGCCTTGTTGCCGTCCGCCCAAGTCACATTGATCGAAGCCAACCCCGTCTTCACAGCCTGTCCGTTCAGCAATTTGGTGGTCGGTGGCCAGCGGGCTTTGGCGGAGCAAGAATTCTCTTATTCAGCTTTAACCGAAGCTGGCATCGAAGTGATGACGATTGAGGCGCGAGATATTGATCCGATCGCGAAGACGATTGACTGCGGTCCGGATCTCTCTGTCACCTATGACAAACTCATTCTGTCCCCGGGCATAGATCTGCGCTGGTCCGCCCTGGACGGCTATAGTCAGGCCGCGGCTGATGTCATGCCGCACGCCTGGAAGGCAGGCCGGCAGACCACCCTGCTCCGACAACGCCTCGAGGCACTGACGGACGGGGAAACCGTGCTGATGTCTGTTCCAACCGCGCCTTACCGCTGTCCCCCCGGACCGTATGAGCGCGCCAGTCTCATCGCGCATTATCTCAAGACACAGAAACCCCGCTCAAAACTGGTCGTGCTCGACGGCAAGGATCAGTTCTCCAAGATGGCCCTGTTCCAGGAAGCCTGGGCCGAGCATTATCCCGAGCATCTGGAATGGCGAGGCGCGAGCAATGACGGCACGGTTTCTCGCGTCGATGCCAATGCCAACACGGTCGAAACGGATTTCGAAACGTTCCAGTCTTCGGCGATCAATATCATCCCACCACAAAAAGCCGCCTTCATCGCGGATCGTGCGGGCGTCACGGATGCGACAGGATGGTGTCCGATTGATCCGCTAACGTTCGCCTCGACCCTGCAACCCGACATTCATGTAATTGGCGACGCAACGATCGCAGCGCCGATGCCCAAATCGGCCTTCTCGGCGAACCTGCAGGGTAAAGTCTGCGCCATGGCGGTCGCCCGCACGCTGTCTGGCCTTGAAGCGCGCTCGACCGTGCTGGCCAATACCTGTTATTCCTACACGACCCCGGATGAGGCGATTTCGATCGCTGGGGTCTACCGCAATGCGGATGGCAAATTGCAGAGTATTAGCGGCGCTGGCGGCGTCAGCCCGCTCGCCGCTGACAAGGCCATTCGTCAAGCCGAAGCGGCGCAGGCCGCGCATTGGTTTGAAACGATTACAGCAGAGGCGTTCGGGTGATCCGATCCATGCTTTTGGGGCTTGTGATGGTCAGCGCCTGCGCGGAAGGTTCGACCGCGCTGATCGACGCGTCTCTAATAGAGGGGGATTCCCTGCCAACCCCATTGGCGGAGGCGCCCGGCAATGTTGAGCGCGGTCAGCTGATCTTTTCCGATCGCGACCTGGGGCATTGTGTGCTCTGTCATGTGGTGGACGGATTAGATGTTTCTTTTCAAGGAGATGTCGGTCCAAACCTGTCTTATGTAGCCGATCGCCTGAGCCCTGGTCAGCTGCGGCTACGGATTGTGGATTATCAACTTGTGCGTCCTGGCACGCTGATGCCCTCCTATTATCGCAATCATGACTTATATCAGGTGGCAGAGCCCTATTCTGGCGACACCATTCTCACGGCTGAGCAGGTTGAAGACCTGGTCGCCTATCTAAGCGCATTGGACAGCGAGGAAGATGAGTAGACCCTTTCAGATAGATCGCCGCCAATTGCTCGCTTCGGCGGGCGGCGCCATCGCGATCACGGCAACGCCTTTGTCGGCGTTTGCGGCGCAGGAAGACCTGGAGCGCGCGCGGGCCGAGCTGTTTGGCGACCGCCCTATTCAGGAGGGACGCGTCACGCTCAAACTGCCCCCGATTGCCGAGAATGGATTCTCCGTGCCACTCGATGTCTCAGTCGACAGCCCGATGACCGCAGATGATTACGTCCAGCGCATTGCCATTCTGTCACCGCGCAACCCGCTGCCGCTCATCGGCGTCTTTCATCTGACACCGCACGCTGGGCTCGCGAAGGTCTCAACCCGGATCCGGATGTCCGGCACCCAGGAAATTGAAGCCATCGTGGAAATGAATGATGGCAGCCTCTTTGCCGGTCGGATGGAAACCGTCGTCACGCTCGCCGCGTGCGTGGTCTTGTAGGAGGTTCGATTATGGCCAACGTTCGCCTCGCCGTGCCCAAGACGGCCCAACAGGATGAGATCATCGAGATCAAGGCCCTGATCCAGCACGACATGGAAAGCGGCTTCCGGCGCGGATCACGCGGCGAAGTGATTCCCCGGGATATCATCACGCGATTTGAGTGCACCTATGATGGAAACAC
>JBCCCT010000201.1:0-6118 GCA_039033355.1 Pseudomonadota bacterium
CAGCAAGGGTTCCGACATATTGGTGTTCAAGTCCCGCCGGGTCCGCAGGATGGTGCCGCGGCTCTTCAAACCGACGAATACGGCCGTCACGGTGCGCGGGGTCAAATCGAAACTTCGGATCATCTCTTCGGTAATCGAATCTGCCATCCGGTTCCGCGCCCCGGTTTCCCAGCCGACATGAATGGCGGTGATCGCCTCGAGTGAAACATGGATCGTCTGATCGACCGGCGTCCCGGTCGGCCGCAAGACCCCGACCACGCGGAATGGCCGATTATCGTGATCATTCAATCCGGCAGCGCCCAATCCATGGGTCAGGATAAGCGGTGTGCCAATCTCATAACCGAGCTGTTTGGCGACATCCGAGCCAATCACCGCATCGAACAGGTCCTCAAACTGAACCCCTTCGGCAAAGGCGAGGGATTGTCGCTGACCATATTGATAGCGGTCGAAATAGGCTTGCGTGGTGCCGAGCACGCGAAACCCGCGATGGCTATCGCCGAGTGAAATCGGTACCGCCCATTCGACATCATCGCGCGCCGCGATCTGCTGATAGGTCGGCCAGGAAATTTCAGCCGTTGCATTGCCGAGACGAAACACCGAATAGAGCAGGAGATTGATCTGCCCGGACGGTGCGCCGACAATCAGTTCAGTCCCGGAAATCGTATTGTCAAAGCCTTCCTTGGCCGCATTGCGGGCTTTCTCAACGCCGAGGAACAAGGCCACCGAGAGCGCAATCGCAATCACGGTCAACAGAGCCGAAACCTTGCGGTTCAGCAGACTGCGCCAGGCCAGGCTGAGTATGGAAACGCCCATCAGACGGCTTCCTTCACGCGGTTGATCTGCGCCAGATCCATGGCGCGATCAAACAAGGGCGCAAGGCTGGCATCATGACTGACAAAGAGCAGCGCGGCACTGGTCTTTCGGGCTTCATCGCTGAGCAATTCAATAAATCGATCGCGACTGTCGGCATCGAGCGCAGAGGTTGGCTCGTCTGCAATGATCAGCGACGGATTGCCGATCAGGGCCCGCGCCGCCGCAACCCGCTGTTGCTGCCCGACCGACAATTTTGTGACCTTGCGCGCCAATAGATCGGGATCATCCAGACCCAGCTCGGACAGCAAACGACGGGCCTCGTCGTCGGGTCCGCCGAGGGCTTTGACTTCGTTCAGGCGCCGTTTGGAAAACCGGCAGGGCAAGACGACATTCTGAACGACGGACAGATAGGGCACCAAATTGAACATCTGGAAGATCACGCCCAGATGATCCGCGCGCACCTGATCCCGCTGACCGCCAGACAGATCCGTCAGCTCATGACCAAGCACCTCAACCTGCCCTGAACTGGCCTCCAGAACGCCCGCAATCAGTCCAAGCAAGGTCGACTTTCCCGACCCGCTTGGACCCCTCAGAAACAGGCGTTCGCCAGCTTGCAATTCAAACGAGGCAATATCGAGCACAGGGGCTTGGCCCGGCCAGGCAAAGCTCAGGTTGGAGAGGCTGACAATTGCGGCTGACATCTAGCGCAGATCTATTCGCGCCGAACTTCCCGTCAAGGTGGCTGCGCTTTGATCGGTCTCATTCAGAATGACGGCATTGACCTCTTCAAAGCCTGAGAATTGTTCAAACGCGTTGACGTCGATGGCTTCCAGCGAGCCGATCGCTGCGCAAGTGTAAGTGACATCCACCATCAGGTTGCCATGGTCACCAATCGGGCGAATGGTGGCAATCGCGCCATCCTGCACGCAATCTCCGCCAATCAGGCTGACAATGCCATCCGTATAGGACGTCGTGTCGTCTAGGGTCCGTATACTTTCGTCCAGATCGAAATTTGCCAACGCGCCATCCAGGCTGATGCTGACTGAGCTGCCATCAATTGCCACCGCCATGTCGGTCAGGCCGTGCACGTGCGCTTCACCGCCCGCATGGTCGTGATCTTCATGGTCATGGTCCGCATGATCATCTGCGTGGTCGTCATCGTGATCATGGCCATCATGGTCTTCCTCATGATCATGTTCGTCGTGATCATGTTCGTCACCATCATGGTCATCTTCTGCATGATCGTGCTCGTCTGCGTCTGCATCCGTTGCGGCGACTTCAACGGTCGCAGCCGCATCTTCCGTGTCGGCCGTCGACGCCGCGACGTCGGTGCTCTCTTCCACCACAGGTGGAGTCTCTGCGACCAGGGTTTCCTCGCTTGTTTCAGCGGCCGGTTGGCAGGCGGCCAGAACCAGGACACTTGCGGTTGCGAATAAGGACCATCGAATCATGAGTGACTCCAGCTTTCGTTTGACAGGGCCAGGAGCGGGGACTACCTCGCCGGAACAGAAATCGGACAATATAACATTCTGCCCAAAAGAACAGGACATTCTGGCTATCAGCCACCTTAAGTATTCGCTATGTTTGAAGCCCTGCAAGCGCCCCTCTTTTTCGGACTGATCGCCGCCTTTGTGACGACGCTTGGCCTGCTGGCTGTGGCGCTGCGCAGCGATTGGAGCCTGCGTTATGCGAACCTGTTCGGATTGGCGGCGGCAGGCATGCTCACCGCAATGGCCTTCCTGCATATTGTGCCTGAGGCCTTCGCCTTGTCGCCGAATGCGCCGGTCTGGTTGACCATCGGCTTCTTTGGCGGCCTGCTTCTGCATTATGTCATTCAGACCCTGTTTCCCGAACGCGAAGAATCGCAGCTGCCGCGGGAGGCGATCACGCCAATCCTGGCCATTGCCTGTCATTCCTTTCTCGACGGCGTCGTCTATTCAGTGACTTTTGCCACCAGTTTTGCCGCCGGTGTCTTTGCCGCGGTGGGCTTGATCCTGCATGAATTCCCGGAAGGCGTGATCGCCTTCGCCATTCTGCGACGACATGGCGTGACGAACCGAGCCGCCTTTTTCTGGGCCTTTCTCGCCGCAGCTGCGACGACCCCGCTCGGGGTCCTGGTGTCTGGCCCGTTCATGTTCGGTCTCGGTGAGGAAGTCTTGGGAAGTCTCTTTGCCCTGTCTGCCGGTTTGCTCCTGTTTGTTGCGACCGGGCCGCTCATGGCGCCGTTGAAAGAGGTCAAACCCACGCATGGGCTGGCAGCGTTGACCATTGGTGTTCTGATCGCGGTCAGCCTGCTCCTGGCACCCATTCCCGGCCATGATCACAGTCATGGTGGCCACGGACACGAGCATCACGACCATGATCACGAGCATAGTCCGCACGCCGACACCTTGCCGCATGTGAACTAGCCATGATGGGATTGCTCAGGCTTATCTTGTTCTGCATCGCCCTGGGGGTCCTGACCCCAGCACCAGCTGAGGCGCACCCCGAGGATGAGTTCTGTACGCTTGACGGCGGCATGGACCCAACCCTCTGCCAGGCGTTGCAAGACCTGGATCGAGCCGGCGATCCGACCGAGCGGAACAATGATTTCACCCAAACCGAGACGATTGATTTCGAACGCCCGGCGTTTGAGACGTTTGCGCTTTATAGCAAGATCGGCATTCAACACATCCTCCCGGGCGGCCTGGACCATATCCTGTTTGTGCTCGCCATTTTCTTTTCAACACGGCGATTGCGGCCGCTGCTCATTCAAATCTCGGCCTTCACGATTGCCCATACGATCACTTTGGGCATGGTCGCATCGGGCGTGTTCGCGCCGCCCGCCAGCGTGGTTGAACCCTTGATCGCCGCAACAATCGCCTTTGTTGCGATCGAAAACCTTGTGTTCAAGGACATGACACGCTGGCGCCCGCTCATCGTGTTCGGGTTCGGTCTCATTCACGGCATGGGCTTTGCCGGCTTTTTTGGCTCGCTTGGCTTACCGGATGGCCAATTCTGGAGCGCTCTGATCGGATTCAATATCGGGGTGGAAATCGGCCAGTTGAGCGTGATTGCCCTGGCAGCGCTGCTATTATGGCCAGTTCGTCGGGTGATATCTGATGCCCAGTATCGGCATTTTATCGTTTGGCCGATCTGTGGCTTTATCGGCACAGTCGGGGCCTATTGGGCCGTTGAACGTGTGCTCGCAGGGTAAACGGCACCCACCTTGCAATTGCCTTTCGCATGGGCGGAAAGCGATACCTTTCGAAGCGAACCCGGCGCTATATTGGCGCCATCATTGCGACCGGCGTGACCACATTCATCGCCATGACCATGGTGCCATCGGCGAGCGCGCAGGACTGCAATCTGCACGACGCAACAAGATGGCAAGTGGCGCTGCATGATGAAACGGTTGAACAATCGCCGGACTATGTCCGCGCCGTAACGGAAGCCTTTCTGCACGCCTGCCCCAATCGACCCGAATTCGCTGAAGCCAGCCGCATCGCCGGGCGCGCCGCCGCTGATATGCAGGACGCACACGGGGCCGCCGCGCATTTCCGCAATGCTGGCTGGATGACGGATCTGGTCTCGAACTTCTATGCCATATCTGCGTTTCACGCCGCCGGAGACGATAAATCAGCCTGGCGCGTGCGCGATCGGATGGTCGAATCCTGGCGCAGCAAACTGGATCGACATCCAAATGTCCTGGTCTCGGCTGAGCCGGTCGCGGATGGAATGATCTATCAGCTCTATTTCACTGAAACCGACAGAGACTCCGGAACACGCGCCGCCTGGGTCGCCGTACCCTATGGGCCCGGTCTGCCCGCCACGCTCGCCTTCTCACATGACCGGATGCGAATGGCCTTGCGCAAGGCACGCGCGGCCGAAAACTTTGATTTCCGCTATGTTGATCTGCATCGCTGTCAGGGGCGCCGAACGCTCGGCCGTATCGAAAAGGACCTGTCGACCAGCGACTTTGATTCATCCGCCCGGGCCAGTCTGTCGGCATACCTCGCCAATCCGGATCAGCCTGGCACCAGCACTTCTGCGGACATCACACTGTGTGCGTTCCCGCATCGGTTGCTGCCCGGGCCGCCCCGGTCCTAGCCCCTAAATCCGTTTCTCGACTTCCGCCATCACGGCATCTGCGGTGATATTGAAGTGATTGTACAGATCCTGATACGGCGCCGACGCGCCGAAAGAGCTCATTCCGACGAAGCCGCCATCATAACCGATCCAGCGATCCCAGCCGAAGCGAACCCCGGCTTCGATAGCGATGCGCGGCAGGTCGCCGCCCAGTGTTTCGGTCTGATAGGCCTCTGATTGCTGTTCAAACAGATCCATGCTCGGCATCGAGACGACGCGGACCGGGACCCCTTTTTCAGACAGTGCTGTTTGCGCGGCCATGGCGATTTCAACTTCCGATCCGGTCGCGATCAAGACCGCCTTGGCCCCATCCGCATCAGACAGAACATAGCCGCCCTTGGAAGAGAGGTTCTCATCGGTGTGCGTGGTGCGGGCCGATGTCACTTTCTGACGGGTCAGCGCCAGCGTGCTCGGGCCGGTCTCATTGCGCAGAGCCAGTTCCCAACACTCGGCCGCCTCAACGCCGTCACAGGGACGGAACACCGTCATGTTTGGCATAGCGCGCAGACTGGCCACATGCTCCACGGGTTGGTGGGTCGGGCCATCTTCGCCGAGGCCAATCGAGTCATGCGTCATGACATGGATCACCCGCTCCCCCATCAGGGCGCCGAGGCGGATCGCCGCGCGCGAATAATCAGCAAAGACCAGGAAGGTCCCGGAATAAGGGATCACACCGCCATGCAGTGCCATGCCATTCATCGCTGCCGCCATGGCATGTTCACGGATGCCATAATGAACATAACGACCGGCCCAATTGTCCGGGCCAAGCGGCGCGGTATGGCTGGTCTTGGTATTGTTCGAGCCGGTGAGATCGGCAGAGCCGCCAATCATTTCCGGGATCGCTTCAGTCAGTGGCTCCAGTGCGGCGCCGGACCATTTGCGGGTCGCATCATCCTTGCCGCCTTCGACCACGGCCTTTTTGTGGGCGTTGACAATGTCCGACAGATTGGCTGGCAGAGCACCCGCCATCGCGGCTTCAAAAGCGGCCTTGTCTGCGTGATTGTCGAGCCGGTTTTTCCAGGCCAGGTGATCGGCGTGCGCGCGTTTGCCCGCTTCGGCCCAGGCTGCTTCAATGTCTGCCGGGACATCAAAGGGCGCATGTGGCCAGCCAATATTCTCGCGCACGGTGGCGACTTCTTCTTCGCCATAAGGACCGCCATGGGCCGGGCCGGTGCCG
>JBCCCT010000202.1:0-6098 GCA_039033355.1 Pseudomonadota bacterium
CGCGGCAAAGGCCGGATCGTCGAGATTGCGGCGGACGGCATCGGCCAGGGCCGTGACGATGGCCGCGTCGGCCTCGGCTTTCTGATTGTACGCAATGGCCAGGATTTCCTGTTTGACCAGGGCCTGAAGCGCATCCCATTGATTAAACGGGTCATCGTCCAGGCTGGCAATCGCCAGGCGTTCGGCATCGCTGATCTGGTGATCCAGCCGGATCGGGGCCGAAAAGCCACGATTAAGGGAGACTTTCGGACGGGCTGATTGTCCTTCAAGGCGCCAGATCGTGTCTTCGCCTTCGACCATCAGGGTCAGATCTTCAATCTTCTCGCCATCTGCGCTGAACGCGGCAACGCGAAGCGGCATGGGCAGCGGGCTTGGCTTGCTGTTGCCAGGCGTTTCCGGATTGGATTGCGACAGCATCACGGTCAGGGTGCCGGCATCCTCATCCCAGATTTCAGACGCGGTCAGGGTCGGTGTCCCGGGCTGGCTATACCAGCGCCGGAAGTCAGACAGGGACTCGCCGCTCGCCTCTTCGAAACAGGTGTAGAAGTGTTCGATCGTCGTCGCTTCGCCATCATGGCGGTCAAAATAGATCTGCATGCCTTTGGCGAACGCCTCATCGCCAATCATGGTTTTTAACATGCGGATCAGTTCCGCGCCTTTCTCATAGACCGTCGCGGTGTAGAGATTGTCGATGCTGGCATAGCTGTCCGGGCGAACCTGATGCGCCAGCGGACCGGCATCTTCGGCAAACTGACGGGCGCGGAGGCGGATGACATCCTTGATCCGCTGGACGGGACGGGAGCGCAGATCGGCGCTGAATTCCTGATCCCGAAACACGGTCAGGCCTTCTTTCAGGCAGAGCTGGAACCAGTCGCGGCAAGTGATCCGATTGCCGGTCCAGTTATGGAAATATTCGTGCCCGACAATGCTCTCAATCGCTTCAAAGTCGGCATCCGTAGCGGTCGCTTCATCGGCCAGGACATAGGCCGAGTTGAAGATGTTCAGGCCCTTATTCTCCATCGCGCCAAAATTGAAATCGCGCACGGCAACAATATTGAACACGCCAAGATCATATTCGCGGGCGAAGACATCTTCGTCCCATTTCATCGAGGCTTTGAGACTGTCCATGGCCCAGGCGGCGCGGTCGCCATCGCCCTTGTCGACATGCACGGCGAGATCAATCTCGGCGCCATTCATGGTCGTGAACGTATCGCGATAAATGTCATAGTCCCCGGCGCAGAGGGCAAACAGGTAAGACGGCTTGAGATGCGGGTCATCCCATTCGGCAAAATGGCGGCCGTCTTCAAGGTCGCCGCTGGCGCCAGGTGTGCCATTCGAGAGAAGGACCGGATAAGTCGCCTTGTCGGCCTCAATCCGGACTTTGAACCGGCTCATCACATCCGGGCGGTCTGGCCAGAACGTGATACGGCGGAAGCCGACACTTTCGCACTGGGTGCAGAACCGGTCGCCAGAGATATAGAGACCGGAAAGGGCGGTATTTGCCGACGGGTCGATGGTGACCGAGGTTTCCAGCGTGAATGTGTCCGGCAGATCTTTCAGGGTCAGGCGCTCGTCTGCGAGCTCATAAGCGTCCGGCTCGAGCTTGGCACCGTTCAGGCGTATTTCGTCCAGCTGCAGCGCCACGCCGTCCAGTTTCAGCGGGCTTTCCGCAAGTTTCCGCACGGCCATTTTTGCGTGCACTTTGGTGGCGCTGGGCGCGAGTTCAAATGTCAGCTCAACCTCATCCATCGCGAACGGGTAGGGCTGATAGTCTGAAAGCTTGATTTGAACTGGCGTTTCAGTGCGCATGGAAAGAGCCTTTCTTGAACCTGTTCTATCCCATGTAGACATCCCGACAGCGCTTGCAATCCAGGGTTTGAGTTAGACTGAATTTTCCCTGTGTTAGCCTACCGTGGCGTCACGGGTTTCCGTGCACGTCAACCGCGCTATTGTCTGGGCCATAAGAAATGACAGGGAGGCCGGACGGGCCATGAATTTTGATTTTTCCGATGATCAAAAATTCCTCGGGAACGAAGCGCGCAAATTCCTCGACGGAGAATGCACCACGCAGCACGTTCGCGAGGTTTTGAATGATGATGATAAGAGCCACCATGAAGGTGTGTGGCAAAAGGTGGTTGAGATGGGCTGGCTCGGCACAGCCATTCCGGAAGCGCATGGCGGGCTCGGCCTCGGCGCGCTGGAATTGTGTGTGCTGGCCGAGGAAATGGGCCGCGCACTGGCGCCGGTTCCTTTTGCCAGCAGCGTCTATTTCTTCGCAGAAGGCCTGATGATTGCTGGCAGCGAGGCGCAAAAAGGGGCGGTGCTGCCAGGTGTCGCCAGCGGCGATGTCATTGGCTGCTATGCGGCCAGTGAAGGCCCGGGCAACCCGGATCCGGCCAAACTGTCTGTCTCCTTTGATGGCAGCAAGGTGTCCGGCACGAAAGTCCCGGTCACAGATGGCGATATCGCGACGCATGCCATCGTCCTCGCCAAGGAAGGCAGCGGAGCCAGCCTGGTTCTGGTCGACCTGAATGGTGCGGGCGTCTCCCGCAAAGCCGTGAAAACGCTCGAACCCACGCGCAGTCATGCCGAAATCACCTTTGATGGCGCGGCAGGCGAACGCCTGGGCGCAGCCGGTGAGGGCGGCGATCTGCATGATGCGATCATGAACCGCGCGGCGATTTTCCTGGCCTTTGAGCAATTGGGCGGCGCCACGCGCTGTCTCGAAATGGCGACTGATTATGCCAAGGAACGCTATGCTTTTGGCCGCCCGATTGGCGGCAATCAGGCGATCAAGCACAAGCTCGCCGACATGTATGTCAAAAACGAAGTGGCGCGCTCGAATTGCTATTACGGCGCCTGGGCGGTGTCGACGGATGCGGCAGAGCTGCCGGAAGCGGCGGCGGCTGCTCGTTTAGCGGCAAGTGAAGCTTACTGGTACGCGTCAAAAGAGAATATCCAAACCCATGGTGGTATGGGCTTTACCTGGGAGGTGGATTGCCATCTCTTCTATCGACGCGCCAAACTGCTGGCGGTGCAGGCGGGTGCCCCGAAAGTTTGGAAAGAGAAATTGGTCCGCGCGCTTGAACTCAAGAACGCGGCATAGGGAACGGAGAGACGAAGATGGATTTCAACGATACCCCCGAAGAAGCCGAATTCCGCGCTGAAGCGCGCAACTTCCTGGAACAGCATCTGGAGCCAAAAGGCGCCCAGCCGCTGCGCCAGCGTGTGTCTGGCGAGGAATTCATGAAGCAAGCCAAAAAGTGGCAAGCTGAGAAAGCCAAGGCTGGCTATGCCAAGATTACCTGGCCCAAGGAAATGGGCGGCCGCGGCGGCACGCCGATGCAGCAAGTGATCTGGGGCCAGGAGGAGAGCAAGTTTGACTCCCCGGGCGGCCCGTTCACGATCGGCCTTGGCATGTGTATTCCGACGGTCATTGCGTTCGGCTCAGATGAACATAAACAGCGGTATGTCCAGAAAGCGCTTATGGGCGAGGAAATCTGGTGCCAGCTTTTCTCCGAACCGTCTGCGGGTTCGGATGTGGCTGGTCTCAAGACCCGCGCGGTCAAGGATGGTGATGAGTGGGTGATCAATGGCCAGAAGGTCTGGACGTCCGGCGCGCACTATTCCGATTACGGCATTCTGCTCGTTCGCACCGATCCGAAAGCGGCCAAGCACAAGGGCCTGACCATGTTCATCGTGAACATGAAACAGCAAGGCGTCGAAGCCCGCCCGATCCACCAGGCTTCTGGTGGCCGCGAGTTTAACGAAGTGTATTTCACCGATGTCCGCATTCCGGACAGTGATCGACTGGGTGAGGTTGGTCAGGGCTGGAAAGTGGCGATCGTGACGCTGATGAATGAACGCCTGGCTGTGGGGGGATCCCCGGGGCCGGATTGGTCAGAAATCATGGACTATGCCAAACAGGCGGGGACCATGAGCGATGCTGCCTTCCGGGACAATCTCGCGGATTGGTATGTCGCCGCACAGGGCTACAAGCTGACCAAATTGCGCACGCAAACGGCGCTGTCCAAAGGTCAGACGCCGGGTCCGGAAAACTCCATCGGCAAGATCATTACGGCCAATCAGCTGCAGGATATCTGTAACTCCGCGATCGAGATGCAGGACCATTATGGCCTGATGACCGGCGATGAAATGCCGGCCGACGGTCTGTTCCAGCAAAGCTTCATGTGGGCGCCTGGCCTGCGCATTGCCGGCGGAACCGATGAGATTCTCAAGAATATCATCGCCGAACGCGTGCTCGGCCTGCCGCAGGATGTGCGGGTCGATAAGGATATTCCGTTTGACGAAATGAAATCTGGCTAGATCCAGATTAAATCCATAAAAACAAAGCCCTGCAGTCGAATTGCAGGGCTTTTTCTGCGTCAGTAATTCAACCTTAACGAGAATTCTCTTAATGTTTGTGGCTGAAGAAGTAGTCACAGAGATGTTTTCGTCCAAGTCAAAGAAGAAGCTGAAAGTAGATCTGGAGCGTGCAACCAATTCGACGTCTCCATTACCCATCCCTGTGCTTCGTCCCCGCCGCGAGAACAGACGCGCGCCGCGCAAAGGCGTTTGGTGTGTGTGCGGCGTCTACTCGCAGGCCGGCGCGGTGCGCGAAGGGATCATCCTCGACGTCTCATCCTCTGGCGCGCGCATCCGATTCCGCAATCGCGGTACGCTTCCGCCTATCGTCAAAATCAAGGCTTCGCGTATCGGCTTGAACCGGTTCGCGCGCGTCGTCTGGCAGACCGCCTTTGATGCGGGCTTGGAATTTGTCGCGACTGGGTCAAAAAGGAGAGGCTAGTTCCTCTCCCGGAGGCCTGACATGGATCGTACTGACTTAATCACCCTGTTTGAGCGCGCGATTGCGGCGTCGGGCCAGTATGAGCGAAAGGGCAAGGCCAATCCCTATACATCCGCCAACGGGCATATGTTCTCACAGATTAACAAGGATGATCAGCTCGGCATCCGCTTGCCGAAGCCGCGCCAGCAAGCCTTGAAGGGGGCGTATGGCGCTGGTCCGTTCAAGTCCTATGGCGCGACCATGCGCGATTATGTCTGTCTGACGGATCAGATGCTGGCAGAAGATGGTCTGGTGACCGCATTGCTGGATGAGGGCTTTGCCTTTGTCTCCGCCATGCCACCAGGCGGGAAGAGATAGCGACGGCTTAGAACACGCGCATGGCCAGACCCGCTGCCAGGGTCGTGCCGATCGTCCGGCATGTTTCAAGATCTGTTTCTGCGATCTGTTTCGGTGCGAGGATTTCAGCTTCGGTCTGGGCATGCGTGCAGATAATCACGGGCGCGTGGACCGCTTTCAGCCGCCAGCCCGTGGCAATGCGCGCGGTCTGGCGCACAGCGTTTTCGCCATCCGATCCAGCACATATCATCTGCGCATAAGGTCGCCCTTCAATCTTGCCGAGGACCGGATAATAGCAGCGATCGAAGAATTCCTTCATCGCTCCGGACAGCGCTGCAAGATTCTCTGGCGCTACGAAGAGATAGCCATCCGCCGCCAGCATGTGCTCAGGCGAGGTTTCACGGGATGGCTGCAAGATCGTCTCGGTTTCCGTCTTGGCGGCCTGCCAGGCCGCTTCCGCCATTTGCTGCGCGCCTCCCGTCCGGGAATGATAGACGATCAAGAGTTTTGTCATGCGCGATGCTGTCCCAAACCGATTGAATTTCAAGCTTCCCGGCAAAATCACCGAAACTTCAATTTGCTAGGGTTTGAAGTCTGAAGTCTAGGGGAAGATCATGCCTTTTCGAGAGATTGGTTCAGCGGCCAGCACGGCGCGCAACTATTTTCTGATCGGGATTCGCCTGTTCATCGGTTTTATCTTTGTATTTTCCGTCGGATTGCCCTTGTTACTTGGCTTCCGTCCAGAAGCGCTGGTGCCGCTGGGCTTAGGCGGTTGGGCCTTGTATGGCGCGGCCAAGGACCTGGGCTGGATTACCCCAAAGGACTAACCCCTCCCGGGATTCTCCGAATCGTTACAATCAACGCGTGTGAAACACGCTTTGCTACCTCTGTTTGCCGTTTTGGCTTGTTGTGCAGACCCGCTCGCGCAGACCAATCCCGTGTCGGCGGGCACCAC
>JBCCCT010000203.1:0-6067 GCA_039033355.1 Pseudomonadota bacterium
AAAATTGGAAATCAGGGCGCCTTTCGGCACCCTGTTATCGCCTTAGCCGGCGTGGAACAGAGAGGTGATCACATCCGTCCCAGGCGCACCACCAGAGCGGCGACGACGGCGCCGACGCATCCGCGATTGCAGCTCATCCCGGGCCACTTTCAGCGGCTGAGCATCGGCTTCCTGCCGGGCCAGCTCGTCGCGATTGGCGCAGAATTCGGCATAGGCTTCTAGTTCTGGCGCGAGGTCCATCGCCGCCAAGTCGACCATGATCGTATCGTCGAGAAAGCCAATGCCCGGCAGATCATCTGGGATAATATCATTCGGATCGGCAAAGTAAGCGAGCACTTCCAAAACCCGGTCGCGATCTTCGTTCTCAAGGTTCCAATCGCGGTCTTTGAGCATGTCGACCATGTTTTGCAGGGTCAGCATCCGAGACACGACAAAGGTCGGCGGGTCGCTTTCCATGGCTTTCACCGCCAAAGCCTCAGCGGCCAAGATCACCCGGTCATCATCCCGCAAGGCCCGGTTTTTGCGCGCCTTGGACAGGCGATTGCGAAAATACTCGATATCCTTCGGACCAAGCTCAAAATTGATACGCAGCGATTGCTGATCTTGGACTTCCATTACGGTTCTCTCCCCATAAGCGTATGTTATCATTCACGATGCCGACAGACGCGCCCGGATGCAAGCGCGAAATTGCGTCCCGGCCCGCGGATTTCGACTTGCCCTTCACTCGCATCCGCGCTTGGCTTGAGCAAACGCAAGGGAGGCACCACCATGACGCGTATCAGTTCAGCGCCCCAGGCACAGCTTGAGGCCAGCCAGGACCTGCTCGGGCTCGCGGCGGCGGCGATGGGGTTTGAAGCCAATTCCCTGAAAGTCATGGCTCGCCAGCCCGCCATCCTGCAAGGCTTTATGGGGCTCTCCGCAGCAATCCTCGGGCCGGGTGCCAGCCTCGACCCGGTCTTGCGCCAGATGATTGCGCATATTTCCAGCGCCGCAGCGGGCTGCGCCTATTGCCAGGCCCATACGGCCCATGGCGCTGAACATCGCGGTGCGGACAGCGCCAAGCTCGACGCCTTGTGGGAATATGAGACCAGCGACCTGTTCAGCCCGGCCGAAAAAGCCGCCCTCGATCTCGCCCTCGCCGCCGGGAGCGTGCCCAATCAGTCTACGGATGAGCAGTTTGAGGCCTTGCGCGAACACTATAGCGAAGATGAAATTGTCGAAATCGTCGCCGTGATCGCGCTGTTCGGCTTTCTCAATCGCTGGAATGACACGCTTGCGACCAGTCTCGAAGACAGTCCGCTTGCCTTTGCCGAAGCGCATCTCGCGCCGAAAGGCTGGGTCGGCGACAAGCATAAGGCCTGACATGACCATCCGACCTTATCATGCGGCCGACCTCGAAACGCTATACACCGCCAATCAGGCGTCTGTGCCCGGCGTCAGTCCTGAAACGCTGGAGGACCTGACGGCCTGGATCGATATGGCAACTTGTCTGGTGGCGACGGATTCAGCGGATCAGGCTCTCGGATTCATCACCGTGATGGCGCTTGGTCTCGACGCCTATCCCAGTCCGAACATGCGCTGGTTTGAGTCCTATTCGGAAGCGACCGGCAAATCGGTCGTCTATGTCGACCGAATCGCTTTGCTTCCGGAGGCGCGAGGGATGCGGCTCGGCGAGCAGCTTTATCACGCGGCTTTTGACTATTTTTCCGCTACGAATGAGATGGGCTGCGAGGTCAATACACAGCCGCCAAACCCGGGCTCACATCGCTTCCACCAACGCCTCGGATTTCGAGAAGTGGGCACACAAACCTTTGTTCCGGGAGAGAAATCTGTCACCTATTATGCCCGCCCGCTCTAGCGCATTGTCAGACCTGTTAACCTTGCGGAGCCTATAGGCGTTCACATGAGATTTTATCGCTTTTGATCTCGACAGAGATCGAATTCGGCGCTTCATTCCATTTTGGTTCCCCAAAAGAGGCTGCGGAAGCGGCCCGAAACGGGAGATCCAAAGGAGACGCCAGAGATAATGAAACCCACAGACACGAGCAATCCAGACTATTTTCACAAAGTCGTCGATTGCCAATGGGCTTGCCCGGCACACACCCCGGTTCCCAATTATATCCGACTGATTGCGCAAGGCCGCTATAGTGACGCCTATATGGTCAATCGCGCATCAAATGTGTTTCCCGGAATTCTCGGTCGGGTTTGCGACCGCCCTTGCGAACCGGCCTGTCGCCGCACGCGGGTTGAGGAAAAGCCCGTCGCGATTTGCCGACTCAAACGCGTCGCGGCCGACCATCGCGACGATATCAGCGATCGACTGCCCAAGAAGCCGGCCCAGACCAATGGCAAGAAAATCGCCCTGATCGGCGCTGGGCCCGCCTCATTCACCGTCGCCAATGATCTCGCCCCGCTTGGTTATGAGTGCACGATCTTTGAAAAGCTCGACAAGCCGGGTGGCCTGATGCGGTCCAACATTCCGGCCTTCCGCCTGCCCGAAAGCGTGCTGATGGAAGAACTCAATTATATTCTCGATATGGGCGTCGAGCTGAAGCTCGGTACGCCGATTGAGAGCATGAGCGCGCTGTTGAAAGAAGGCTATGATGCCGTCTTCGTCGGCACCGGCGCGCCGAAAGGCAAGGATCTTGGCCTGCCCGGCCGCGAAGAGAGCCAGGCCAATATCCATATCGGCATCGATTGGCTGGAATCCGTCGCCTTCGAACATATCGACAAGATTGGCAAAAAGGTCCTGATCATTGGGGTCGGGAATACCGCGATGGATTGCTGTCGCACCTCGCTGCGCCTCGGCGCCGACTCGGTCAAGGTGATGGCGCGCAAGCCCCGCGCCTTCTTCAAGGCATCTGAATGGGAGCTTGAAGATGCCGAGGAAGAGAATGTCGATATTATCGTCAATCACTCTCCCAAGGCCTTTGTGCACGAGAATGGCAAGCTGACCGGCATGTTGTTCGAGCTGATGGAATATGACCTCGACGATGCCGGCAAGATTATCGACCAGCGCGTGGTCGGCGAGGAAATGATCCCGTGCGATGATGTCATCCTCGCCATCGGTCAGGAAAATGCTTTCCCCTGGATCGAAGCCGATGCCGGCATTGAGTTCGACAAATGGGAAGTCCCGGTCGTCGACAAGACGACGTTTGAGTCGACCCGCAAGGGCGTGTTCTTTGGCGGTGACTCTGCGTTCGGGCCGCTCAACATTATCTGGGCGGTTGAACATGGGCATCAGGCCGCCATCTCGATCCACAATCATTGCCGCGGCGTGCCGCTGACCGATCGCCTGCCGGACGGGGTCAAGCTCAGCTCGGCCAAGATGGGGATGATGGAATGGCGTTATTCCAATGCCTTTGACGGCTCGGAACGCCGCAAGATGCAGCATGTTGAACTGGTCGACCGGTTCAAGAAAATCGATACCGAAGTCGAGCTTGGTTTCTCCGCCGAGCAGATTGCCACCGAAGTGCAGCGTTGCCTGAATTGCGATGTTCACACCGTGTTTGACCCACCTCTGTGCGAGGAGTGCGATGCCTGTATCGACGTCTGTCCGGTAGAGTGTCTGACGATCACACCGAATGCCGAGACAGAGGGCGAGTTACGCGCTGCGCTCACCGCGTCCGACGATACGGTCGATCAGGATCTGTACGTCTCCGCCCCGCTGCCACTGACCGGGCGCGTGATGATCAAGGACGAGAATATCTGCCTGCATTGCGGCCTCTGCGCCGAACGGTGTCCGACTTCGGCCTGGGACATGAAAGAAGGCGTGATCGAAATTCACCATGCCGCCGACCAACGTGAACTCAGCGAGGCCTGATATGAGTGGACCTGGACTGAATGATTTCGTGATCAAGATCGGCACGGTCAATGGCACCGGCTCAGCCAGTGCCAATGGGCTGCTGATGAAATCGATTTTCCGCATGGGCATCCCGGTCGTCGGCAAGAATGTCTTTCCGTCCAATATTCAGGGCCTGCCAACCTGGTATGAGATCCGCGTCTCGGGCGATGGCCATACGGGCCGCTCCGGCGATGTGCACATGATGGTGGCGATGAACCAGGCCACGTATGATCAGGACCTGGCCGAGCTCAGCACAGGCGGTATCCTGCTTTACGATTCCACCTGGCCGCGTCCGCAATTGGAAAGCCGGCCGGATGTCACCGTGATCGGTGTGCCGCTGATGCAGATGTGCAATGAAGTGGTGACAGCCGCCCGCTCGCGCATCCTGATGAAGAACATGGCCTATGTCGGCGCCGTTGCGGCCCTGGTCGACATTGATCTCGATGTGATCCGTTCGCTGATTGAAGAGACCTTCGCGGCCAAGGCCAAGCTGATCGACAGCAATATGCAGGCGGTGAAGCTTGGCTATGATTATGTCAAAGCCAATTATGAGACGCCGCTTCGCTTCCGCGTCGCGCCGCTGAACAAGACCGAAGGCAAGGTCATGATTGACGGCAATACGGCGGCGGCCCTCGGCTGTGTCTATGCCGGCGCCACGTTTGGCGCCTGGTATCCGATTACGCCCTCCACCTCGCTGATGGATGGCTTCGTCAAATATTGTAAGAAACTGCGCGTCGATCCGGAAACCGGCAAGAACAAGTATTGCATCATCCAAGCCGAAGATGAGCTTGCCGCTGCCGGTCTGATCATTGGCGCGGCCTGGAATGGGGCGCGCGCCTTCACACCAACGTCTGGGCCAGGCATCTCGCTGATGAGCGAATGGATCGGCTATGCCTATTTCACCGAAATCCCGGTCGTCTTCTGTGACATTCAACGCACCGGGCCATCGACCGGCATGCCGACCCGGACACAGCAATGCGATATCCAGACGACGGCCTATGCCTCGCATGGAGATACCAAACACATCGTCCTGTATCCGGCGGATCCGAATGAGTGCTTCTCTTTCGCCGCCCAGTGCTTTGACCTGGCTGAGCGGTTCCAGACGCCGGTCTTCTTCCTGTCCGACATCGATATCGGCATGAATGACTGGATGGTCGATGAGCTGACCTGGGACGAAGCCTATGTTCCGGATCGCGGCAAGGTCTTGAGCAAGGAGGATCTCGACAAGATGGACTCCTTCTCGCGCTATCTTGATGTGGATGGCGACCATATCCCCTATCGCACCCTGCCCGGGACGGATCCGAAAGGCTCTTATTTCCTGCGCGGTTCGGGCCACAACAAGCATGCCCGCTATACCGAGCTGGGGCATGAATATCAGGAAGTCGTCGATCGCCTGCGCGACAAGGTCGAGAGCGCCAAGCATGCCGTGCCGAAACCGATTGTGCGCCCGGCAAAGACCTCGACCCGCTATGGCGTGATTGCGATCGGCTCCAGCCATGCGGCGGTGCAGGAAGCACAGACACGTCTCGAAACGGACGGCGTCGGGATCGACTATATGCGCGTGCGCGGCTTCCCGTTCGCAGACGAGGTCGAAGCCTTCATTCAGGCGCATGACCATGTCTATGTGGTGGAACAGAATCGCGACGCGCAACTACTCAACCTGCTGCTGACCGAAACCAAGGTGCCGCGTGAGAAGCTGAGCTCCGTGCTGCATTATTCGGGAGAGCCCCTGAATTACAAAACCGTCTATGATGCGCTGATGCAGCGGCTGAAAGTGAGGAAGATCGCATGACCTCCTTCGTCAAACCAAAAATCCGCCGACACAATGAACCGCTCAATGCGCTCGGCCATGCCCGCGCCGATTATGAAGGCAACATGTCGACCCTGTGCGCGGGCTGCGGCCATGACAGTGTCACCGCCGCCATTGTCCGCGCCTGTTTTGAACTCGCCATCCCACCGCATCGCGCCCTGAAAATTTCGGGCATTGGCTGTTCGTCCAAGACACCAAGCTATTTCATGAATGAATCGCATGGCGCCAATACGGTGCATGGTCGGATGCCGTCTTTCGCCACGGGTGCCCTATCGGCCAATAATGACCTGCCGACGATTGGCATTTCCGGCGATGGGGACAGCCTGTCCATCGGGCTTGGCCAGATGGCGCATGCCATGCGGCGCAATGTGAACATGCTCTACATGCTGGAGAATAATGGTGTTTATGGCCTG
>JBCCCT010000204.1:0-6002 GCA_039033355.1 Pseudomonadota bacterium
GCCTGGTCGGGATTAGCGGCAATGACCTCGTCCACAATCGCCTCGATCGCGCCTGTGTCAGTGACCTGTTTCAGACCATGCTTCTCAACGATGTCCGCGGGGTCGCCTTCGCCATCAATCATGCGCTGGAACACATCCTTGGCGATTTTGCCGGAGATGACATCGCCGTTGATCAAATCGATCAAACCGCCCAATTGGACAGCGGAGACCGGACTGGAAGACAATTCCAGCTCTGCCTTGTTCAGATACCCAAACAATTCCTGCGTCACCCAATTGGCGGCGAGCTTCGGGTCACGGCCTTTCGCGACAGTCTCGTAAAAGTCCGCGCTTTCCGCGTCGGCGGTCAACACGCCCGCATCATAGCGCGACAATCCATAATCGGTTTCAAAACGGGCACGCTTCTGATCTGGAAGTTCAGGCAAATTGACACGAATGCCCTCGATGAAAGCGTCGTCAAATTCCAGAGGCAGCAGATCCGGATCCGGGAAATAGCGATAATCATGCGCGTCTTCCTTGGATCGCATGCTGCGGGTCTCGCCCTTGTCGGGATCGTAGAGACGTGTCTCCTGATCGACGGAGCCGCCGCCTTCCACGATTTCGATCTGGCGGCGGGCTTCATATTCGATGGCCGCCTGGATGAAGCGGAACGAGTTCATGTTCTTGATCTCGCATCGTGTACCGAGATGGTCGAAATCGCCGGTCTCACGGAATTTCTCATAGGCGCCAGGCTTGCAGATGGAGACGTTCACATCGGCCCGCAAATTGCCCTTCTCCATGTCACCGTCACAGGTGCCAAGCGCGACCACGATGGATTTCAGCTTCTTGACATAGGAAGCCGCTTCCAGCGGGGACCGAATATCCGGCTTGGACACGATCTCCATCAGTGCCACGCCCGACCGGTTCAGATCGACATACGTGGCGCTTGGGTCCATGTCATGAATCGACTTGCCAGCATCCTGTTCCAGGTGCAGCCGTTCGATACGCACGGAAAAGGCATAAGCCGGGTCGCCATGCGATGGCTCGACATCAACCTCGATTTCACCCTCGCCGACAATCGGGTGTTCAAACTGGCTGATTTGATAGCCCTGCGGCAGGTCGGGATAGAAATAGTTCTTGCGGTCGAAGCGCGAGACCTTGTTGATCTGGGCGTTCAGCCCCAGGCCGGTGCGCACCGCTTGTTCGACACAGAATTTGTTGATCACGGGCAGCATGCCCGGCATGGCTGCATCTACCAGAGAAACATTCTGATTGGGTTCCGCGCCGAATTGCGTCGACGCCCCTGAAAACAGTTTCGCATTGGAAGAGACCTGCGCATGGACTTCGAGCCCAAGCACGACCTCCCAGGTCCCGGTATCTCCAGTCAGCGTATAGGTCGGACGGTCTGTCATCTGTGATCTCTCAAAAATTCCGGAGACCGCTTAAGCACAGTTTAGGCGAGACCGCCAGCCGCGTTAGGCGCCGATTGCATGGCTGTCTTCGCGGCCCGCTTTTCCATACGCCTGGCTTCGGTCCGCACGCGTTTCTCAATCTGTTTCCATCCATTCGTCCCGGTATAGACCCGCTCAATCTCCCCGCGGCTGTACAGCACGAAACTCGGATACATGATCCTGCGCTTATTCTTGAAGGCTTCGCGGAAAACCGGATCGTGTTTGCCATAGCCGCCTCGAAAAGGGGAACCGCGCAATTGCGCGATTTCGAGCCTTGCGTAGCCGGAGGCAGGGTCCTGCTTCCAGGCTGGCAGCATATTGGACTTCCAATGCACGCAGATTTCGCAATTCGGCGATCCAAGATACACGACTTTATATTCAGCCGGTGGTGGCGGAAACATCATTTGCTGAAATGAAACCACGATCAACGCAATGATCGACATGCCCCCTAAGATCAGAATATTCTTCATCTTGGCACCTGTTTTTGCCAGGATGCATCCAATCCGTGAAGATAGCTTTATATTTTAGATCGAATTCTACAGATTGAGAACAAATACACGGATCTACTCCCCTTTCTGTTCCTTTTTTCGTGCCGCTTCGAGTCGCGCGCGGCGCTCTGCCAATCGGCGATCGATCGCATGATCCTTCTTGCCGAAGAATGGAATGCCCGAGCTTGGGGAATCCAGATCTGCATCCTCACGCGCGTCCAGCAGCTTTCCGATAATCATGGACGCGCGGATCGAGGCATAAGCGGCTGCGACGAGAGACAGCGCCCAAATATGCCGCGACCTTGGATGGAATGGATCCGCGCCAACGCTATACGCGGTGACCAAGATCAGCCCACTGCAAATGATGAAGGCTGCAAATGTGATGATCCAGAAGCGTCCGCGCTTACTCATGGCGTGAGCTTACCACCATTTCTCCGGTTTCGCGACAAATCCGGCCGCCTCTTCAAGCGCACCAGCGACACGGAAACACGCCGATTCGTCCAGCGCCTTGCCGATCACCTGTAACCCCAGAGGCAATCCGTCATTGTCTGCCCCCGCCGGCACGGAAATCCCCGGCAGACCAGCCAGGTTGGCGGTCACGGTGAAAATGTCGTTCAGATACATCTGAACCGGATCATCGGTCTTCTCGCCATAGGCAAAAGCGGCGCTTGGACAGGTTGGTGTCAGAAGGGCATCGACCGTCTCAAATACGGTTTCAAAATCCTGCAGGATACGCGTACGGACTTTCTGCGCTCTGAGATAATAAGCGTCATAATAGCCGGATGACAGCACATATGTGCCAATCATCAATCGGCGCTGTACTTCCGCGCCAAAGCCTTCGGCGCGTGTGCCTTCATATGTGCCGATCAGACCGTCGCCATCCTCGCGGGCGCCATAGCGCATACCGTCATACCGCGCGAGATTGGACGAGGCTTCAGCTGGCGCCACGATGTAATAGGCTGGCAGCGCATATTTGGTGTGTGGCAGCGAGACATCGACAATCTCGGCGCCCATATCCTGGAGCCATTTGATCCCAGTTTGCCAGAGATCCTCGATCTCCTGAGGCATGCCGTCGACGCGATATTCCTTCGGCACGCCGATCTTCATTCCTTTAACGCCTTTGGCGACTTCAGACACCCAGTCCGGCGTGTCGACTTTCAGAGAGGTTGAGTCCTTATCATCATGCGAACACATGATTTCGGTCAGCAAGGCCGCATCCGTGACGGTCTTGGCAATTGGACCGGCCTGATCAAGCGAGCTGGCAAATGCAACCATGCCATAACGCGATGCGCGGCCATAAGTCGGCTTGATACCTACGGTGCCGGTAAACGCAGCAGGCTGACGAATGGAGCCCCCGGTGTCTGACGCCGTCGCCGCGAGACACAAATCTGCTGCAACCGCGGTGGCGGACCCGCCTGACGAACCGCCAGAGGTCAGAGTCGCATTCGACCCGTCTCGGCGCCATGGATTGGATGGCGGACCAAAGCGCGAGGTTTCATTGGACGACCCCATGGCAAACTCATCCATGTTGAGCTTGCCAAGCATTACCGCGCCGGCATCCCAAAGATTCTGGGTCACGGTGCTTTCATAAGTCGGTGTGAATTCGCCCAGAATGCTCGAACACGCCGTCGTTCGGACGCCTTTGGTGCAATACAGATCCTTGACGCCAAGCGGCGCACCATCGAGCCGCCCGGCCTCACCCGCCTTGCGACGCTGGTCAGACGCCGCGGCCATCGTAAGCGCCTGGTCAGGGGTCTGCACGACATAGGCGTTCAATGCCCCGTTTGAGGCCTCAATCGTATCGACAAAGGCCTGGGTCAATTCCACGGCCGAGAAGGTCCCCTGCTCGAGGCCTTCGAGCGCGTCGGTCAATGACAGTGTTGTGAGCTCGCTCATGCGATGTCCTGTTTCTGTGTCATGCAATTTGCGCCTTCGTATGCCGCCTTATGCCGGAAAGACAAGCCTTAAACGCGGTTACAGGTCCGAGTTTGTTGTCTTCCATTCAGGGTCACTATGTTTTGATTAGGGCGCTCCCAGTTTTGACTTATAATCGTCCTTATCGAAAGGAGCCATCATGCTGACCCATCGTATCGCTTTCGCCGCCATGTTGTTCACCGTAACGGCCTGTGCCACCGCCACTACGCCCGAAGCCCTCGAGGCGCGAGAACAAGCCCGCGCAGCCGAAGTGTTTGCTGATGATCCCAGGCGCGGTGAAGAGGTCAAAAAAATCTGTTTCGCGAGTCAGATCGACAGCTTTGGTGAAACGACGGATCGTGCCGTCGTAGTACGCGAGGGACGCGATTACTATTTGATCGAGACCTTCGGGGGCTGCTTCGACCTCGACTTTGCCCAATCGCTGGCAATCGACTCCTTCTCCTCATGCCTCAGCAAAGGCGATCGCATCCTTGCATTTGACAATGTGTTTGGCCGCTCAAATCATACAGGTTTCAATCAGTCGTGCCGCGTGAAAACCATTTACGAATGGGATCGCGACGCAGGTAAAGCTGATGAAGAAGAGGCAACCGAAGAGGAAGCCGAGGCCGAGGATATTGAAACGGCAATGATCGAGTAGCGTTACTCGACGGCTTTCGGCACCACGAAGAAACCTTCATCCGACTTTGGCGCATTCGCGAGCACTTGCTCCTGAATGCCGCCATCGGTGACGACGTCATCACGCATCGGCAAAGTCGCTGCCACGACCGACGTCATCGGCGCAACACCGTCAATATCGACTTCGTTGAGCTGTTCGATCCACCCCATAATGCCGCTTAATTCACCGGCCAGGGTTTCCAATTTGTCCTCAGGCACCGCGATGCGGCTCAAGCGGGCAACTTTGCGAACGTCGTCTTTCGTGACACTCATTGATGGCGAACTCCAATTGACCGCGGCAGCGATACGCGCCACTGAGCGCTAAGACAAGCCCATGCCTGAAGTCAATCTAAACGATCTACCCGCACAAGGCCCGCTCCTCGGCATCGACCCCGGAGCGAGATCCATTGGTGTGGCGGTCAGCGATGGACTGAGAATGATCGCATCGCCAGTTGAGATCATTCCGCGTGGCCGAAAGCTTCGACCGGCCTTGCTCCGTCTGTTCGAGCTTTATGATTCACGTGATTGCGTCGGACTGACCATTGGCCTGCCATTGAACCTGGACGGTTCATCCGGACCGCGGGTTCAGGCGGCGAAGGCCCTGGCTCTGAACATTCTGGGTCATCGCGACATTCCCCTCACCTTCCAGGACGAGCGCCTGTCCAGCGCCGAGGCAGAGCGTGTCATGATTGATGCAGATCTCAGCCGGGCGCGCCGTGCCGAGGCGATCGATGCTTCGGCCGCCGCGATCATTCTGCAAACTGCGCTCGATCGCCTGGCCAATCAGGCTTCTTAGCGCAATACCGCATTGAGCAACGTGTTCAGTCGCATCGCAAACTGATCACGGTGGATCTCCTGGCTGCGGGAAAGCACTTCAAATTCGCTTCCACGCGATAGCGCGACAAGCATTCGGGCCGCTTCCAGCGGGCGACTGGCTCCGAGACGTTCCAATGGATCCGACAACCAGCTTTCAAGGGTCCGAGACCAGGCAGCCACACGCATCCGCATGGCCTCATCGCGCCCGGCGAACAAGACCATCTCATATTCAATCGCTTCGAGGCCAGATTGTGCTGGACTGAGCGTCGTGATGCCACCCAGAAAGCGTATGAAATCCTCACGCGTCTCAACGGGTCGATGCGTCAGCGTTTCGACTAATGTGCGTTGATAGTCATCGATGTAGAGTGAGAAGGCATCGCGCACGAGATCTTCACGCGTGGCGAAATGATAGGTTGTTGTACCCGGCGACACACCGGCAACGGCAGCGACCGCTCGATGCGTGACCTTGTCCACACCCTTGTTTGAAATGATGTCGAGGGCGGCGCGCAAGATTCGCTCGCGATTCGCGCCCCGTGGTGCGGATTTTCTAGGCGATTCGGCCTCAGACATCTGTATCGCCCCTTTCGCACACTTGTACGATCATTACGGTTTCGTAGTAATTTCGTCAGAACCGTCAACCGAGTTCACTCGCGGTTCCCCAGGTTTTTGCAGGCGTGTTCAA
>JBCCCT010000205.1:0-5887 GCA_039033355.1 Pseudomonadota bacterium
ACTTTAAAGTGCGGGCGGTCGATGATTGATGCATTTGCGGGAGCGGTCACAGCCATTGTGCCCGCAGCAAGGGTTGCGCCTGCCAGAAGCAGATTACGTAAGCTCATTTTTTATCTCCATGATCGTGCAGCTGCCAGGCTGCGGTACGGGCCTTTTGACCTCGTGACCCTGCTTATCTCAGAGATTGTCTTAGATTCCGCTAAGAGTTGGCTGCAGTTTTGCCAGCGATGTTAACCATCTATTAGATGGAGTTTACCGGCTTATCTGCGAGCTCAGCATAGCGGCCACCATGATAGACGAGGGGCATCGCATCTGAGTCGGATGCCAGACGATGAACGCGGGCAATGAACAGAATATGGTCGCCGGCAGGATGCTGTGCGTGTGGCAGGCATTCCAGTCGCGCGGCGCAATCCGGCAGGAGCGGGACGTCATTCAAACCCGACTCAATCTTCAAGCCATTGAACTTGTCGGCACCAGACCGGGCAAAGCGCTGGGACAGATCGGCTTGATCTTCCCGCAGGATGTGTACGGCGAAGGCGCTGGCATTCGTAAAGGCCTCCAGGCTCAGCGCATTGAGTCCGACCGACCACAGGATCAGGGGTGGGTCCAAAGAGACTGAATTGAACGAATTAGCCGTGATTCCCACGGGAATCCCATGCGAATCACGCGTCGTGATCACGGTGACGCCGGTGACAAATAGTCCAAGCGTGTCTCTGAATGTACGCAGGTCAAAACTCATACGTCCCTATGTGATGTATTTTGGCGCATGGTCCAGCTTTTGATTGCGGTAAGGGCGCGAAAATCTGTGTGCGCATGGTTCGGGTTCAACTAGACCATGCCGTGCCATTTGATCGTAATCGAATATCCGGCCTTCTAAACGGAAAAACGCTGGATTGGGCGGCGTTTCGCAGGAGAACAGTTGTCGAACGCTGTCAAATGATGGTTAAAAATACTATGCAAAACCGAATGGCAGGTATGCAATATCAGTATTTTAGTTGGGATTGCAATGAAATCCAGGGGAATCCGGATTTTTTAGATGAACAACGAATTATGAGTAAACATGCCGCTGTGATTGAGATTTCGACACTTTTGTGAACCCTGAGTGTAAACTAATTAACAGATGAATGGTTGTTCATTATGAACAGCTGTTCATCGAAAAAGCTTAGGAAATTTTCATCCAAAAAAGAGCTTGTATGTCGGTTTCGTTACATGCATCTAGGGGGGGCTTAGAACGGGCATCAAGCCCCGTAGTGCAGTGAAGGACATCTTTTAGCAGTCGTCTAAATTTAACCTGCGAAGACGACACCCAAGATGTGGAGAGTGAGAATAATGAAAGATTGGTGCAACACCGACGGCGCACGCCGTCTCAAGGACAAAATTGCCGAATATTGGTCCGATCGTGGCTATGAAGTTGAAGTCGACCTGGTCGATGCTGGCTTCGTTCCTGCGATGCGTAGCGCGCGTACAGACGTCCGCAGCAACATGGTCAACGGCATGCCACGCCGCAAACTCGTCAATGTGAACGAGGTCCGCAGCGAGTATCGTCCAGACTAGGGTCGACCGGCAGCAAGTTGTGAGAGGGCTTGCTGCATATCACGCCAATGATCAATTGACCTGAGACGTTCGTAGGGTTGGCCGGAGAGGGTGCCATATCCAAATGATACGAACACGAAAGGCAGCCCAGCATTGCGGGCTGCCTTTTCGTCTGTCTGGGAGTCACCCACCATGATGGCGCGCGCCGGATCACCGCCACTGCGCATAACGGTTTCCAGAAGATGATGCGCGTCCGGCTTCTTGACGGGCAACTCATCGCCGCCAACGATTGCCTTGAACTGACAATCCATTTGCAGGCCGCTCAAAACCTGCTCGGCCAGGCCTTGCGCTTTATTCGTGCAGACGGCCAGGGTCGCTCCCTCTCGCTGTAAATCAGACAAACAAGCCAAGCTGCCCTCAAACGGCATGCTGAATTGCGTGATATTCGCGCCGTAATAGTCGAGAAAGACCGGCCAGAGCTGTTCCTCAATCTCGGCCGGGTCAATCGGGACCTGGTGATAGGCCAGGCCCTTGCGGATCATCGCTTTCGCACCATCCCCGATCATCATCCTGATCGTATCGAGCGTGACAGGTCCAAGACCTTTGTGCGCCAGAGTGTGATTTAGCGCAGCATGAAGGTCGGGCGCTGTTTCAACCAGCGTCCCATCCAGGTCGAAAACCAGCGTCCAGCCGGAAAAATCAAAGCTCATCTACAGGTCCTTCCGCGAATAGGGCTCGCATCGACTCGGTTCTTGCTCTAGGGCAGACGCAGAAATTTCGCGAGGGTGTTTTTGCCATGGGGAATCGAGCCGCCATTATTCTAGCTGCCGGGCAGGGCACGCGGATGCGTTCATCAATTCCGAAAGTGCTGCATCAGGTTGGTGGACGGGCCATGGTCGATTGGTCCGTCGCGCTCGCACGCAGCGTCGGCTGCGACAAGATCATCGTCGTCTGCAGTCCCGCGGGCCAGGCCGTTCAGGACCACGTCTCGGAAACGCTCGGCGCTGACGCCATCGCCATTCAAGACCCACCGCTCGGCACCGGACACGCCGTGCTGGCGGCAAAAGAGGCATTGGCCGGTTTTGAGCGCGATCTGGTTGTTCTGTATGGCGACACGCCGCTCATCCCGGCCGACGCCGTCGAAGCCTTGTTCCATGAGCTGGATGCCGGCGCGGCGGTTGGTGTCCTTGGTTTTGATGCGGCCGATCCAGGCGCTTATGGCCGCCTCGTCGTTGATGAGAAAAACAATCTCGATGCAATTGTCGAGGCCAAGGAAGCGACGCCGGCCCAGCTCAGCATCCGGTTTTGCAATTCCGGTGTCATGGCGGCTTCTGCCGAAACCATGTTCGGTCTGCTCGGCCAGGTCACCAATGACAATGCCAAGGGCGAGTACTATCTGACCGACATTGTTGGTCTGGCTCGAGACGCGGGTCAAAGATGCCGCGCCGTGGCTTGCGATGAAGCCGACGTACTGGGCGTCAATTCCAGGGTCGAGCTGGCGCAGGCCGAGCTTGCGTTTCAAACCAGGAAGCGCCACGCCTTCCTGCAATCGGGTGTTACGATGACCGCGCCGGATACGGTGTTTTTCAGCTTTGACACCGAGATTGAAAATGACGTGATTCTTGAGCCAGGCGTGGTGTTCGCGCCGGGCGTGCATGTTCGGACCGGCGCCCGCGTGCGAGCCTTTTCGCATCTGGAAGGCGCCCATGTTGCCGAGAATTGCGAGATCGGGCCTTATGTCAGACTGCGCCCTGGCACGGTGCTGGAACGCGGCGTGAAAATCGGGAACTTTGTCGAGGTCAAGAAAACCAGAATGGGCGCTGGCGCCAAAGCCAATCACCTGTCTTATCTCGGCGACGGTGATGTCGGCGCGGGCGCCAACATCGGGGCCGGAACCATCTTTTGTAATTATGATGGCTTCCTGAAATATCAGACGACGATTGGCGAAGGTGCGTTTGTCGGGTCAAATTCTGCCCTGGTTGCGCCGGTCACGATCGGCGCTGGCGCCTATGTCGGGTCGGGATCTGTGATTACCAAGGACGTTGAGCCGGATGCGCTTGCTGTGGGGCGGGGGCGGCAAATGCAGAAACCGAGCTGGGCGACGACCTTCCGGGATAAAATGGCGGAAATCAAAGCCGCCAGAAAAAAGGGCTGAGGGAGAGCCGGATATGGCGAATGAGCTGGAGAAGGAAAACGCGGCCCAGGCCGCCATGGATTTCGTCGAAGATGGCATGACCATCGGACTCGGCACCGGCTCAACGGCGAAATATTTTGTCGAATTTCTGGCTGAGGATATTTCCGACGGCCTCGTCGTGCGCGGCGTTCCGACCAGTGAGCAAACGCGCCGGCTGGCGGGGTCGCTGGGCGTGCCTCTGGTGGATGTTGAACAAGTCGACCGCATTCAACTGACTGTGGATGGCGCGGATGAAGTCGATCAGAACGCGCAATTGATCAAAGGCGGTGGCGCCGCGCTGCTCCGCGAAAAGATCATTGCCAATGCCAGCGATTTGATGGTGGTCATTGCGGACAGTTCAAAGCATGTCGAAGCGCTGGGCAAGTTTCCGCTGCCCGTGGAAGTCACGCCATTTGGCTACACGATCACCGCCAAGAAAGTCTATGACGCCTTGAAGAAAGCCGGTGTTCTGAAGCCGATGATCAAGGTGCGGACGGATGCGGGTCACAAGCCTCTGGTCACGGATGGTGGAAATTTCATTCTCGATTGTTCCTGCGGCACGATTCCAGACGCGGCTTTGGCGGCGCATTTGCTGGCGTCGATTCCAGGCGTGGTCGAACACGGATTGTTTATCAATCTGGCGCGCACCGTGATCATTGGAGCCGAGGACGGCGCCACTATATACGAGTACTAAACGCGACCGCCGCACCCGGTGATTGCCAGATAATATTCCCCGAGCAAGGACAAAACCATGGCCGACCATTCCTATGAGTATGATCTATTTGTGATTGGCGGTGGCTCGGGCGGCGTGCGCGCGGCGCGGATCTCTGCTGGCCATGGCGCCAAGGTGGCGCTGGCCGAAGAATATCGCATGGGCGGCACCTGCGTGATCCGTGGCTGTGTGCCGAAGAAGTTCATGGTCTATGCGAGTGACTATGGTCGCAAGCTGGATGAGTCCAAGAAGTATGGCTGGGACATCACCGTTGGCGATTTCGATTTCCCGGGCTTCATGGCCAATCTGCATGCCGAAGTCGATCGTCTGTCCGGTCTGTATATGAGCGGCCAGGTCAATGCTGGCGTTGATGTGTTCGAAGAGCGGGCCGAGTTCGTCGATGCCCACACGATCAAACTGATCAAAAGTGGTCGCACAATCACCGCCGACAAGATCCTGATCGCGGTAGGGGGATCGCCCTGGCGGCCCTCCGCGGAAGAGCTTCCCGGCGTGGAGCACACGATCACCTCGGATGGCGTTTTTCAGCTGACCGAATTGCCGAAACATATCGTGATTGCGGGAGGCGGTTATATTGCCTGTGAGTTCGCGCATGTCTTCGCGGGCCTCGGGGTTGAGACATGCCTGGTCTATCGTGGTGATACGGTACTCAATGGCTTCGACATGGATATCCGCACAGAAGTGCATGAAGGCCTCAAAGAGGCTGGGGTTAGGGTCATCACCAACACCGTCTTCGAGTCGATCGAGAAAACCGACAATGCCGACGCGCCGCTGCACCTGACGCTGAACAATGGCATGGCCCTGGATGCCGACGTCATCATGATGGCCGTCGGTCGGCGCCCGCACATAGACGGGCTGGGCCTGGACGCCGCGGGTGTTGCGGTCGGGGATCGCCATGAAATCCTTGTCGACAATTACTCAAAGACCAATGTCGAGAACATCTGGGCCGTCGGCGACGTCACCCGGCGCGCCGAGCTGACGCCGGTTGCGATCCGTGAGGGGCATGCCTTTGCCGATACCGAGTTTGGCGACAATCCGCGCCATTTCGATCATGACACCATTCCGACCGCAGTCTTCACCCAGCCTGAAGTTGGTACAGTTGGTCTGGCGGAACACGAAGCCCGACGCCGATACGGCAAGGTCGATGTCTACAAGACCAAGTTCCGGCCGATGAAGAATATGCTGAATGGCAAGGCCGAACGCGTCTTCATGAAAGTCATCGTCCGCCAGGAAGATCAGGTCGTGGTTGGCGCGCATATCGTTTCGCCAGATGCCGGAGAGATGATCCAGATGCTCGGCATTGCGGTCAAAATGGGCGCCACCAAACAGCAATTCGATGACACATGCGCGGTCCACCCGACCATTGCTGAAGAGATCGTGACGCTGAAGACCAAATCATAAGCCGCGCGCGAACGACAATTCACTTTCAAACCTGCGCAAAAAGTGGAACG
>JBCCCT010000206.1:0-5876 GCA_039033355.1 Pseudomonadota bacterium
ACGGAAATGGCATTGGCCAGCGGAATTGGAGTATTTCTCAACGGAGCAATTTTGGAAGGGTTGAAGCATGATAAGCGTGTTGACCCAACCTTAACGACAACTCAGCTTTTGTTCGGTGAATCCAGTGGAAGGTTGCTGATTTCCGTAAGTATCGATGACGTCGATGATGTGCAGGCTAAAGCAAGTGACGAAGGCGTAATTTGCACACCTATGATTGTTGGGACTCTACCGCGGAATTCGGAGATTAAGTATATCGAATACTGGCATCCAGGCGGCACCTTGCAAGAGAAAACTTCTTTTCGGCTTGCCCGCCTCCGCGACGCGCATGAAGGCTGGCTGCCCACCTATATGTCTGCGGTGGATTAATTCGTCTGGGCCCCGGATCGCTTCGCGTCCGGGGTGACAGTTTAACAGAGCCGAGACCACAATATCTTTGTCATCCCGGAAAATGCGTCAGCATTTGTCCGGGACCTAGTTAAACAACTAGTCTGGGTCCCGGACATTTCCGCTCCGCGAAGATTCCGGGATGAAAAAGCAAATCTGTTCCCGTATTGTTCCGATATGCGAGACCACAATTACTTCGTTTATATTCTTGCTTCAAAGCGAAACGGGACGCTTTACACAGGACTCACGAATGACCTCACCCGCCGCATGTGGGAGCATAAGACCGGATACATCAAAGGGTTCACGCACAAGAATAATGTCAAAACGCTGGTTTGGTTTGAGCATCACGAAGACATCCATCACGCCATTGCACGCGAGAAGCGGCTCAAACGCTGGCGGCGAGCCTGGAAACTGAACCTTATCGAGAGAGACAATCCCGGCTGGAATGATCTATCAGATCCGGGGCTGCAAACCACCTAAAACCGGTAACTCAGCCCGACCTGCAGGACCGGCCACAGCTCATAATCCTCAATCTCGTCTTCAATCTCCTGTACCTCTTGCGCCAGTTGCGCTTGCAGGATCGGATCATTCGAGAAGGTGCCGCCCACCGAGTCCAGCGTCACATCGCCAGAGCCGAACAGCGCCGCGCCAGCCAGGATGCTGAAGCCCCAATTTCCGCTGCCCTCGAACGTCGTGTCAAAACCGAGCCCCAGGAAAGGCGCCACGTCATCAAAGGAAACATCACCTTCGAGCCGGCCATATTCGGCCGGGGTAAAGACCACGCCGCCAATCTCGACCGGAACAGTTGAGGAGGCGACCAGGTCGATATCCTTGCCGCCGGCATAGGCGCCGCCTGTGATGAAGAAACTGTTGCCCAGCGGATGCACATCCACGAACGCGCCAAAGCCGGAAAAGTCCAGGTCGCCATCATAGGTGATGTCATCAACATCAATGTCTTCATCAAAGGCGAGATAATTGGCGCCGGCGCGCAATTGGAAATAGTCATTGATCTGGAACTGGCCTTCGACCGTGCCGCCCAATGTGCCAATGCCGCCGGTAATGGCAAAATCACCCTCGGCCGAGGCCGCGGCGCTAAGCCCGCCTGAGATCAAGGCGAGCGCAATGAGTTTGGAAGATAGGCGCATGGGTCGTCTCCTGGCTGTATCGGCCAGGAAGATCGGATCTCCGCGTGAAGCAATCGTGAAGCGGCTAAAATATTACACCGAATTCACGCGAGTCTTGCCTAACTATAAAAGCTCATAGTCCTCAAGCTTCACTTCCGCCACTGCCGCCGCATAATCGCGGGTGTGCGACGACCAGTTCTGGGTGATCTTGCCATGCGCATTCTTGTACCAGCTATTGCAGGCCGGATCCGCCCAGACCGTCTTGTCCAGGTCGGCCTGAACCTGGGCATTGAATCGGTCTTGCGCCGCCCGGGTCGGCACCATGGCCGCTTTGCCAATATCGCCGAGACCATCCAGGGCTTTCACGGCATACTCGACCTGACGCTCGAGCATGAAAGTGATGGCATTATGCCCGAGATTGGTGTTCGGACCGTACAGCACAAACAGGTTCGGGAAGTCTGAGACGGTGATGCCGAGATAGGCTTCCGGATGGTCTTTCCAGACCTCGTTCAAATGCGCGCCATTGCGGCCCTGCACGTCGACTGACCAGCGCCAGCCTGTCGTCTCGAACCCGGTCGCATAGGCGATCGCGTCGAGATCATGGTGTGTTCCACCCTCCGTCTGGATTCCCGCCGCATCAATGGTCTCGATGCCATCGGTTTCGAGCGTCACATTGTCTTTCATCAGCGCCGGGAAATAATCATCCGAGATCAGGATCCGGCGACAGCCAATCGGATAGTCCGGCGTCAGCTTGGCGCGCAGGTCCGCATCCGGCACCTGGCTTTCCAATTGATTCATCGCAATCCGGTGATAAGCAGCGCGGCCTTCCGGCGTCCATTTGAAAGTCTGCCAGAAAAATGTGTCAGCCTGCTCATAGATGATCTGACGGTTCATTGCGCCAATCTTCATGGCGAGCTCCGGATCTGTGCCGAGCAAGGCGCCCTCTTCCGCGCTCATCGCGATATCGCGGCGTGGAATGACCCAGTTAGGACTGCGCTGGAATACCACCAGTTCTGACACGGTTTCCGCAAGTTCGGGAATGATTTGCACTGCACTCGCCGCGCAACCAATGACGCCAACGCGCTTGCCGGTCATGTCGATGGAATGATCCCAATCAGCCGAGTGGGTGATCGCGCCCTGAAACGCGTCTTTGCCAGGAATGGCGGGCCAGTTCGGTCGGTTCAATTGGCCAAGCGCGCCAATGACGGCGTCCCCGGTATAAGACGCCCCGCTCGCCGTCGTCACGGTCCAGGTCTTCGCGGTCTCATCCCAGACCGCACTGGTCGCTTCATCATCGAGTTTCACATGCGGCCGCAATTGATAGCGATCGGTAATTTCCTCGGCATAGGCCTGAATTTCACCCCCTTGCGGATAGGCGCGGCTCCAATTGACGCTCTGAGCGAAGCTGAATTGGTACAGAGCGACTGGGACATCGCAGGCAACGCCTGGATAGGTATTCTGCGCCCAGGTTCCGCCGACCCGGTCCATCTTTTCGACCATTGTGAACGTGTGACCGGCCTCTTGCAGCTTGATGGCTGCGCACAGACCGCCCAGGCCTGCGCCAATAATGATGACGTGCTTGCCCGCCATGGCGGCATCTCCTCCATTGTCTTTATCTTTATGAAGACAGGATGGCGGAACCTGCCCTTAAGGCAAGGGTCACGCCGGGAGAAGTCGGGCCGTCCTAGCCGCCTTGCAATCCATCCCGCGCCGGATTGCGCGGATAGACGCCAAGAATTTTCAGCGAATTGGAGAAGAAGCCCAACTCTTCGAGCGCCAATTGCACGGGACGCTCGTTCGGGTGTCCTTCAATCTCGGCATAGAATTGCGAGGCCGCAAAGGACCCTTCGATCTGATAGCTTTCCAGTTTGGTCATATTGACCCCATTGGTCGCAAAGCCTCCCAGCGCCTTGTAGAGCGCGGATGGAATATTGCGGACCTGGAACAGGAAAGCGGTAATCGCTCGGCCATCCTCGGGGCCGATATCGACGGGCTCCGGCGCCATGATGACAAAACGCGTCGTATTGTGCGCGGCGTCTTCAATGTCCTGAGCGAGGATTTCGAGGCCATATTCCTCTGCCGCCAATCCTGGAGCAATCGCCGCTGCGGTCCGGTCGGCGCGTTCTGCCACTTGCCGCGCTGCACCTGCTGTATCGGCCGCGGTACGGGCCTGGATGTCATGCTTGCGCAGGAAATTCCGGCACTGGCCAAGCGCCATGACATGGCTATAGGCGCGTCCAATCTCGTCGATTCCGGTCCCTGGCAGGGCCATGAGCTGGAAACGGATCCGCATCAGATGTTCGCCAATCATGTGAAGGCTGGTGGCCGGCAGCAAGTGGTGAATGTCGCCAACCCGGCCGGCAATCGTGTTTTCGACCGGAATCATGGCGAGTTCAGCCTCACCCGTTTCGACTGAGGCAATCACATCCTCAAACGTTCGGCAGGCCACAGGCTCAAGATCAGGATACACATCCTTGCACGCAATATGCGAATTCGCACCGCGCTCGCCCTGATAAGCTATCTTGCCTTGCGCCATTCATGGCCTCCAAATCTGTGGACAGATGCGTATCGATCAATCCACATGTGTTGAAGATCTGGTTATCAGACCTGCGCGCTTTCGCCGCTGAAAAGCTTAACGCGCGATCTGCCACATCTGTATATATTGATCGCGAACGCATAGCGTGTCAGAAGGCGCGCGCAAGAGTTGGAAATTGAGGGATCACCTATGGGCGAACTCGGACTGAATAAGATCTTTGGGGCACTTTTGGCGATTGCCCTAGTGATCATGGGCCTGAAAGAAGTCTCGACCATCGTATTTGGTGGCGGACATCACGCCCACAAAGAATACGAATCGCTGAACGCGTGGGCCGAATCAAACTTCAAAGGCTATCGCGTGAATATTGCCGAAGTCGGCGGTGGTGGCGAAGTGATTGAAGAGATTTATGACCTGGGCGCGCTGCTTCTGGGTGCGGATCTCGCCCGCGGCGAACGCAGCTTCAAAGCGAAATGCGCCTCTTGCCACACGATTGAACAAGGCGGCTCGGATGGCACCGGCCCTAATCTCTATGCAACCATGGGCGCTGCCAAGCAGAGCCATGGTGGATTCGGGTATTCCGGCGCACTCGGCAATACCGAAGGCGACTGGTCCTGGGAGAATATGGATGCCTGGCTGGAAAACCCTGGCAGCTATGCCCGCGGCACCAGCATGGCCTTTGCCGGACTGAAGCGGGATGATGAGCGCGCCAGCGTTCTCGCTTATCTCGCCACTTACAGCCCGGATGCCCCTGTGCAGCCAGAGCCGCTGCCGGAAGTCACCGCGGAAGGCGATGCTGAAGAGGCCGCCGGTGATCTGAGCGAAACTGATGAAACCGTCATTGATGGCGGCGAGGCGAGCCCGGCTGAAGACGCTGCCATTGCTGCGGAAGCCGCGGCTGATCAAGCGATTGAAGAGGCCGCAAGCGTTGGCACTGCCGCTGTTGCAGAAGCCACCGAGGCCGCTGAAACGGTTATTGCTGATCAGGCGGCAGATGTTGCCGATGCAGCCGAGCAAGTCACTGACACTGTGGAAAACGTGACCGAAGCCGCAGAGGACGTGGTCGAAGACCCTACGCCGGACGAGTAAGCCAGGGCGGCGTCACACCGCGCAAATCATCAATATCGATACGGCGGGCCCCTAATGGCTCGCCGTATTCCGTTGCGATCCTGGCAATTGCCGGCAAAAGCGGCTCCTGGATGGTCTGCATGAAGGTGCCATTGGCATGGAGCAGGGTTTCCGCGTCGAGCATGATGCCACAATGCCCTTTCCAGCAAATCAGGTCATTGCGCTGCAGCGCACCGGGGGCCAGCCAATCTTCAATCGAAGTGCCAAACCAGTCTCGCTGCATATCGCTGTCGCGCGGCGCGGCGATGCCACAGGCATCAAACGCAACCTGTAACAGGCCCGAACAATCGATCCCCAGGCAATCCCGCCCGCCCCAGAGATAAGGCGTGCCGATAAAGCGTTCCGCGACACTGGCCGGATCGGTTTCAATCATGTCCACGGGCGCGACGAGATGATCAATGATCCATCCCGCCCGTTCAAACTCGATGTATCGCCCCTCTTGCCGTCCTGTCGCCGTCAGGCGGGCGCCAATACCGAGCACGAAATGCGGGGCCGCCGTGATCTTCGGCGCTGCATATGTGTGCAAACGCGGCGCGATGACCCGGTGTGTCGGGTCGATCACAGGCGCTGAAAGCCCGTCCATCAGCACCCAGCCGACATACCCATCATGGTGGCATTGAACGAGGCCAAACGCACCCTCTTCATGGTGCAAGGTTACGACCTCTCCGAACAGGACCTGGCTCACTTGCGTGGCGTCAGGCTCAGGC
>JBCCCT010000207.1:0-5845 GCA_039033355.1 Pseudomonadota bacterium
TGATCACTGGTCAGTTCGCCGCCCTGCAAGGCGCCGTGAAGGCCCTGCCTCTGGCCTATGCCAAGGACCTGCAGGATGACAAACAGCTGACCTTTGGCGCGTTTGACACGTTCAGCCTGTGCGCCGCCTCCATGGCCGGTATGATGGAGACGATCACCTTCAACCGCGAGAATATGCGCGCAGCGGCAGCCAAAGGCTTCTCGACCGCAACCGATCTCGCTGACTGGCTGGTGCGGGAGCTGAAAATGCCGTTTCGCGACGCTCACCACGTGACCGGGTCTCTGGTCGCACTGGCCGAGACCAGTGGCTGTGATTTGCCCGAGCTCAGCCTCGAACAGATGCAAACCGTCGAGCCACGACTAACAAATGACGTATTTTCGGTGCTGACTGTTGAAGCCTCCGCGATGAGCAGGCAGAGTTATGGTGGAACCTCGCCAGTGCGTGTCGCTGAACAGGTTGAGCAATGGACCCAACGCCTCGGATAGGAGCGCTTGACGATGAAATTGATAAAAACAGCCCTCGCGCTCTCTGCGCTGGCCGGTCTCGCCGGATGCGGTCTGCGCGGCGATCTTGAGCGCCCGCCGCCAATCTTCTCTGACCCACCATCCGAAGAAGCCCAGCAACCTGTTGATACGGCAGCGGAATTCGCCAGCGTCGAGATCCGCGACAATGCCACTTATTACAACTCGCTCGGCGGGGAGATTCCAAAACCTGCGCCAGATGTCGATGTTGAGGAAGAAAGCATGGGGGAGGTCGGCCCCGGCTGATAATCGCCCTTGCATCACTTTAACTATGAAGATGGCCGACTTCATTGCGAAGGCGTGGCCCTGGACGAGATTGCCGATCAGGTCGGAACCCCGGTCTATGTCTATTCGACGGCCACCTTGCGCCGACACGCCAAGGTCATCGCTGCGGCCTTTGAGGGGATGGAATGCCTGATCGCCTATTCGGTCAAGGCGAACGGCAATCTCGCCGTTCTCAAGACCCTGGCCAGTGAAGGCTGCGGCGCGGATGTGGTCAGCGGTGGCGAACTCCGCCGCGCTCTGACCGCCGGAATCCCGGCAGAGCGGATCGTCTTTTCCGGCGTTGGCAAGACGCGCGAGGAAATGGCGCTCGGACTCGAGGTCGGAATCCATCAATTCAATGTCGAAAGTGGCGCAGAGTTGATCGCGCTATCCGAAGTGGCAATGAGTCTGGATAAAGTCGCACCGGTCGCGCTGCGCGTGAATCCGGACGTTGCGGCGGGTGGACACCCGAACATCTCGACCGGCAAAGCCGGCGACAAGTTTGGCGTGCCATGGGCCGAAGCACCCGAATTGTATCACCAGATCAAGGCCTTACCGGGGGTCGAGGCGGTTGGCGTCGATGTCCATATTGGCTCCCAGATTGGCGAATTGGCGCCGATGCGTGCGGCGTTTGAGAAGACGGTCGGTCTGGTCAAGTTCCTGCGCGATACCGGTCATGATCTGAAACGGATCGATCTTGGCGGCGGTCTCGGCATTCCTTATCGGGATTCTGACACGCCAGCGCCGCCGTCTGACTATGCCCAGATGATCCGCGAAGTGACTGAAGGCCTCGGCCTGCAAGTCATCCTAGAGCCAGGCCGCGTGATTGCCGGCAATGCTGGCGTCATGGTCAGCGAAGCGCTGTATCACAAACCGGCCCCGGATCGGACCTTTCTGATCATCGATGCCGGCATGAATGATCTGATGCGCCCGGCTTTGTACCAGGCACATCACGATATTTTGCCTTTGCAGCAATCAGACGCAAATGCCGCCCTGACCGAGTACGATATTGTCGGTCCAATCTGTGAATCCACGGACAAATTCGCCGCCAAACGTTCCATGCCGGAAGTCGCGCCCGGCACGCGGATTGCGTTTATGTCATCCGGGGCCTATGGCGCTGTGCTCTCAAGTCAGTACAATGCAAGACCCCTCGTGGCCGAAGTCCTGGTGGATGGCGACCAATTTGCAGTGGTGCGCCGCCGTCCGAGCTTCGAGCAGATGATTGAACTGGAGCAAATGCCCGATTGGCTGACCTGAACCGCATAACTGGCGCCAAGAGCCTGATTGACCGAACCTTTGCACGGCTTCGGCGGATCGCGCTTTGGACGGCCTGGTGGCCCTTTGTCACGCTTGTCGGCATATTCCTGATCGCCGTCTTTATAGGCGTGTTTGAAAACAGCCCGGCCCAGTTCGCCGCGCTGGCGACCCTGATTGCGCTGATTGGCGGCGGCATCGCCATCTGGCGCGGCTTCAAGCGCTATCAGCGCCCGAACCGGTCCGAAGCCGTTTCCAAACTGGACCAACAATCTGACTTGCGCCCTCTGGCGTCGCTGGCGGATCGCCCGGCACGTCCGGAGAGGGATGGGGTTACGCTATGGCAGGCGCATGAAACGCGACTGACAGATGAAGTCCGCCGCCTCGATACACCGGATTTCGGACCGGCCTGGAAACAGATTGATCCGCTTTATCTGCGCTATGCCGTGCCGGTCTTGCTGATCGGTACGCTGGCCCTGAACTGGAACCAGGCCCCGTCACGCCTGTCCGCGGCTTTGGATCCCGACTATGGTAGCCTGTTCGGCGCCGAGAATGTTCGCATCGAAGCCTGGATCGCGCCGCCATCGCATACGGGCCGCGCGCCAATCTTCCTGAAGGACGATCAGAGCGAAGTTCGCGTGCCGGCCGGTTCGGTCATGACCCTTCGGGTGCAGGCGCCCTCCGCGCCGCACTTGCGCGTACGCAATCCGGACGGAACACAGACCAGCAAATTCACGGCGACCCCGGATGGCGCCTTTGAAACCACCACCGAGATCAGCGCCGATAGCGCCGTTTCGGTCCGCTGGTGGGGCGAACGCAAAGTCTGGAGCGTCCTCGCCTCCCCAGATGCTGCGCCAGAAGTCGAGTTTGTGGACATGCCGGTGCTCGGCGCTGGAGATCGGACCGAATTCAGCTGGATTGCCAGCGATGATTATGGCGTTTCGAAACTCGAACTGGAAATCAAGCCGGTGGATGAGGATCGCGAGCCGGATCTGGTCGGGGTTGAACTGGGCGGCATCAGCCCGCGCGAAGCCGAGGAAGAGTCGAAGCTCGACCTGACCCGCAATCGCTGGGCCGGCGCGCGGGTCGAGGTTCGCCTGAAGGCCACCGACGGCGCCGGTCAGGTCGGCTATAGCGAACCGTATGAGTTCAAGCTGCCGGAAAAACTGTTGCTCCAACCGCTCGCCAAAGCGATCCAGGATGTGCGGGTCACTGTGCTTCGGGAAGACGATCCTTATGCAGCGGCTGAAGCGGCTGTGGATTCAACTGAAGCTGGCGCCTTCTATGTCTCCGCCACACAAAGACTGCAACAAGCCCCCGCCGGCGTCCAACGCGGCGCCATCATGCTTGAAGCGGTGACGTATGAGGCGCCGCGCTATTTCCAGGATGTGCTGGTCTATTCCGGGCTCGAAACCGCGCGCCATGCCCTCGAGGCCTCGCTCTCGACGGATGAAGCCAAATCGACGGAACCGCTGCTCTGGTCACTCGCCTTGCGCGCCGAATATGGCTCGGCAGCGGATGCCTATGCGGCGCTGATGGCGGCCAAGAAAGCGCTCGAGGACGCCTTGCGCGACGGCGCCAGCGAGGAAGAAATCGCCCGGCTGATGGAAGCCTTCAAGGATGCCGCCCAACGCTATATCGCTGCCAAGATGGCCGAAGCCCTGGCCAATGGTCTGGAAGCGCCGCCAGACAATCGCGACAGTTCAGAAGGTCCGAGCGGGTCCGGCCTTGGCGGACAGGGCTTTTCCGACATGCTCGACGCGCTTGAGGATCTGACCGAAACCGGCGCCACGGATCAGGCCCGGCAGCTGCTCGCTGATATCACCAATATGCTGGAGAATCTGGAATTCCAGCAAGGCTCCGGGTCGGGTGAAGGCTTCCCTGGCATGCCGGGTGAGCAGGGCGAGAACGAGAATGACGAGGACCTGCCGGAAGAAGAGCGCGAGATGACCGAGACGATGCGAGAGCTCTCGGATCTGCTGCGCGAACAGCGGGAACTGAATGACGAGACTCTGGCCGAGCAGCGCGGCGAGCGCGGGCAGTCCGGGCAACAGCCCTTTGGTGAGAACCAGCCCGGCAACGAAGGCGATCCGCAATTCGGCGAAGGACAAGGCGACATTCCGGACTGGATGCAGGGCGAAGACGGTCGGTCCCTGAGTGAACGCCAGGATGAGCTCGCTGACCGGATTGAGGAGCTGGCCGAGAACCAGATCGGGTCCGGCGAAGAGGGCGAAGGGGAAGGCGCCGGCGCGCTGGATGAAGACACGCTGGAAGCGATTGAGCGGTCACAGCGCCGCGCCGGCAATGCGCTGGAAGACGGCAATCAGGGCCGCGCCATTCGCAATCAGGAACAGGCGACACGGCAATTGCGTGAGCTGGCCGAGGGTCTCGCGGAACAGCTCGATGCCGCGCGTGCGGACCGTCTCGGCGAACCGCAGGCGAATGGCGATGGCAATGCCGATCCATTCGGGCGCTCCACGACCGGCGCGGTCGATGACAGCAATTCTGTCGATGTGCCGGATGAAGCAGAGCGGCAGCGCGCCAAGGATATCCTGGATGAATTGCGCCGCCGCTATGATGAAGCCGTCGATGAAGACGAGCGAGAATATCTCGAACGTCTACTCGACCGGTTCTAGGTCTTCCGCCGCAGGTTTCACAAATTTCAGGGTCATCCGATCGGATTCACCGATCGCAGCATAGACCGCAGCATCAAACCCGTCCGGCGCATTGCCTTCGCGATCCGTTGTGCGGCTGACCGGTGGCAGGGTCCAGACGCCGAAGGGATGATCAGCGGTATCGGCTGGATTGGCATTGATCTCGCTCGCCGCGACGAATTCGAACCCGGCGGAGGCCGCCATGGCTTTGACGAAGTCTTCATGGACATAGCCGGACGCGCCGCGCGGATCCTGCTCGGCACTGGACGGCAGACGATGTTCCACCACGCCCAACACGCCGCCCGGCTTCAGGGCCGCATAGGCATCGGTAAAGAATTTCGGCGAATAGTCGCCGCCCATCCAGTTATGGACATTGCGGAAGGTCAGGACCGCATCGACGGTGTCCGCTTCAGCCAGGGGGCCGGATTGCGCTGAGAAGGCGCTGTAAGCGAGGGTGCCGAACAGATCCGCATCGGCTTCATACACAGCCTGAAAATCAGCGATCCGCTGCTGGATCCGTTCCAGACGTTCGCCTTCAAACACGTTGACGTCCCAAACGGCGGCGATCAGCTGGCCGTCGCCAGAGGCTAGATACGGGGCCAGGACATTGGTGTACCAGCCGCCACCCGGCCAGATTTCAACCACAGTGTCGCTGGGCGCGATCTCGAAGAATTCCAGCGTTTCCGCCGGATTCCGCCAGCCATCGCGGGCTTTCTCATCATCGCTGCGCCAGTCACCGGCAACGGTCTCAGCCAGGGTCAGAGGCCCCGCCGCTTCGACTTCAACCGGCGGCGGGGTTTCGGCCTCAACCGTTTCGGTTGCGGCTTCATTGGCGCCTGAACAGGCGGCCAGGATCACAGCGCTGGCACCCAGCATCCAATAGGTCTTCATCATTTCACTCCGTTTCAGGGCTTGAATCACTCAATCTGCGTTTCCACATAGCCTAAGTCGCAGCGCTGCCAAGCAGGTTGTGACCGGAATTTCTGCCAGTGCCGATGGTCGGGCTGGGCAAACAGAAGCGCCGAACATCTCACCTCCCGGCTCTTGATGATCGCCGGAGGCCACAGTTGCTAGTGAAAGGACTGTCACAATGAGCACGATTGATCTCACCCCCCTTTATCGCACCATGGTTGGCTTTGACCGTATGGCCAA
>JBCCCT010000208.1:0-5738 GCA_039033355.1 Pseudomonadota bacterium
CAGTGTCGGCGAATTCTATTCGATCGCTGTGACCAATGGTCGGCAAATGGCGGATACCGGGACGAAGATGATCCATCTCGGCAAGCGCACGCGCTCGCGGATCATTTCCAAGGGCATCAGTGCTGGCAAGTCTGACAATACCTATCGCGGTCTGGTCTCGGTGAACAAGAAAGCGGAAGCGGCGCGCAATTTCACGCAATGCGACAGCCTGTTGATCGGTGATCGCTGCGGCGCCCACACTGTGCCTTATGTCGAAAACCGCCGCGCCGATGCGCAGCTGGAGCATGAGGCGACAACGACCAAGCTCGCAGACGATCAGCTCTTCTATGTCCGCCAGCGCGGCATTGGTGAGGAAGAAGCGGTGGCCTTGCTCGTCAATGGCTTTGTCCGCGAAGTCCTGCAGGAGCTGCCAATGGAGTTCGCGGTCGAAGCGCAGAGCCTGTTGAAAGTCAGTCTCGAAGGCTCGGTCGGCTAGACACCCGAAGCGCGACTTTACCGATACCTTGATTTGTGTTCGAACGAGGTGTGAAGACAAGGCTGATCAAGCACGTAATGAACACGCATCGCATGCAAGCGCTGGCGAGCCTTTTGTTTGGCGCCTTACTTCCAGGTTCAGCATTTGCTCAACTATTGTCTTATGATGACATCGTAAATAACATTGCGGGAGAGTGGGCGGTTCCGTTTGAAGAAGACGGGCAGATCGTTCGCGATTGCGCACGATTCACGGTATCGATCTGGATCGAGAAAGAGCCCGCCGGTCTGATCTACTATTCCAAATTCTACAGTGACGAGTTCGGAGATGGCTTGCTGCACCGATCGCACCTGAAGCAGGCGACGGGCGCCAGTAATCAGCTTATCCCGGCGGCCTTGATAAAATACGATAATGAAGAACGAACCACTGACACCGGCGCATTAGTTGAATGGCGATTGTATATGTCGGCCGACGAGACATTTTCGTGGCAAGCCACGCATTGGGCGTGGGATTCATGGACACCTCATCGCACACGATGCGAGACCAATTCGGACATCAGCTGATCTTGCCCCCGTTTGAGGGGTACCCGCTCGGTCGGCTAGCCTCTTTTCTTAGACTGGCTGAACGTGAACGAGAAAGCCAGCGACAGGATCAACGGCACCCATATCGGCAATTCACCAAGCCCCGGCGTCTCAAACGCCTGCGCGATATGATCGTCGACACACCACCAGAGTAGAAACAGCCACATGAGATTTGTCCTTTCCTGTTCTTATTGATAAACAATAAGAACTGAGGGGGTGATTTTCAAGGGCTGGATGAGATCCGTATTGGTGGTGGCGGAAAATGGATTCGAAGTATTTGATCAATGAACACTTGATATGTTCTCGTTTTGTGCTAATCTTTCTGCATGACCGATAAGCAAAAAGCAGACGAACACATGAGCGCGATCCGTACAGATATTGCGCGGATGGCGGAACATATGGACACGTTCACCATCGAAATGCGCGCGACCCGTCAAATCGTTGCCGGAATGGCGGCCCTCCAGGATCGCGACCATGTGGAAGTCGCGCTGATCAAGAAGCGATTGGACCGCCTGGAACGCCGCCTGGACGCCAGCAAATAAGTCTTTGGCATCAAAGATTTGCATGCGGCATGACATTTGCTCCGGACAGGGTCATGAATTCGCGTGAGAGACGAAAATTAACGAAACTGTCCCGTTTTGTGATGGGCGCGGCGGCAATTGCCCTTGCTGGCTGTGCGTCTGCACCGGCGAAGGACCGTATCTATCTGTCTCCGAACGGCGCGGTCTCGCAACCGCCTCTGGGCTCTGTCGACGTGGCCGGCATTGATGATGCGCTGGCCCAGTTCCTGAGTGCCGAGAGCGATCATCTCATCCTCTTGCCCAATCGGCTGGACCGGTCTCAGCTGGATTTCTCGCTGGAAAGTCTTTTGGTCATCGATAAATGGCTGGCCGATATCCACACTGTGAACCGCCTGCAGTCGGAAACCGGAAAAGCCGGCGAGTCGCTCGTCATGGATGGGCGCGGTGATAATTCGGTCATTCTTGCCGGGCTTTATCTCGGGCAGACCATTCGCGCCAATTCTCGTTTGAACTGGCATTGGGAACGGTTTGACACCTTCCTGGCCGCCAACCCGACCTTTGCCGAACATTATGGCCGCGCACCGGGGCTCGATCTGTTCGTCCTGGCTGGCCCGCAAGGGGCGGCGACACCGATCAATACGGCCTTGAAACGGGTGGTGCATGGCAAGGAAGAGAGCGTTCATTTCATTGGCAATTTCCTGATCAATGAGGTCGATCTCGACGCTGCGACCACAGGCCAGGACCTGCTCGGCATGGACCGCCGCGACTGGCCAGGCTGATTTTCACCACAGATGCGGCCATTTGCACTTTGAATCTGGGCCAATCGGCTCTACATGCGCCCCATGTTAAAACTCGATGATTTGAGCGCCACTGTCGGCGAAGAAGATGAGGCCAAGACCATTCTCAATGGTCTGTCTCTCGACGTGCCTGCGGGCGAAGTGCATGCGATCATGGGCCCGAACGGGGCTGGCAAGTCGACGCTGTCCTATATCCTGACCGGTCGCGACGGCTATGAAGTCACCGGCGGATCCGCGACGCTGGAAGGCAATGACCTGCTCGACATGGATCCGGAAGAACGCGCAGCCAAGGGCTTGTTTCTGTCGTTCCAGTACCCGGTTGAAATCCCCGGTGTGCCGGTGATGACTTTCGTCCGAACGGCGATGAATGCCCAGCGCAAATTGCGCGGCGAAGCGGAAATCTCGGCGCCGGATTTCATCAAGAAATCGCGCGAGATCGGCAAGCAGCTCAACCTCTCCACTGAGATGCTCAAACGCCCGGTCAATGTCGGCTTTTCGGGCGGTGAGAAGAAGCGGCTCGAAATCTTCCAGATGATGATGCTCGAACCACGTTTCGCGATCCTGGACGAAACGGATTCAGGCCTGGACATTGATGCCTTGCGAACCGTCGCAGATGGTGTGAACGCGCTGCGCAATCCGGGTCGTGGCATGCTGGTCATCACCCACTATCAGCGTCTTCTGGATCATATCAAACCTGACAAGGTGCACGTCCTCGCCAATGGCAAGATTATCAAGACCGGCGGACCCGAACTTGCCCTTCGCCTGGAAGCGGAAGGCTATGATGGCGTGTTGGGAGAGGCGGCCTAGTGACCCTCTCGATTGACGCGCTCAAACAGAAGTTTCGTGATCCGGGGCCCGTCGAGCTCGAACTGATCGCGCGCTATGCCATGCTGCCTGAGAGCGGGCAGCGCGAGCGCGCTTTTTCTGCCTTCGCCGAAACCGGCTTGCCGCACCGACGCCTGGAAGCCTGGAAGTGGACCGACTTCAAGCAAGTTGTTCGAGCCGTCGAGGCCCCTGCGAATCCAAGCCAGAACTCTGCCTTGCCGAGCGGCGATCATCCCGTCATCGAGTTTGCGGGGACGCAGGTTCGGTTGCCGGAAAACCTTCCGGCCGGGATCAAGCTGCACGCACGCGAAGATGCACAGGCGCTCGGAGATGCAGAAGACGTTCCGCTCGGCGCGATGACCGCCGCCCTGGCGGGACGCGTTGGCGGGCTCGATACCCTTATCATTGAAGTGACCGAGCCTACCGAGACGCCGCTGCATGTGATCACGCGGGGCGATCGCGACGAAACCAATTTCGCCCGTGTGGTTGTTATTGTGCGGCCGGGCGCCAGCCTGGACTTGATCGAGAGTCATCTCGGCGGTGCGGGTTTTTCATCGTTCCTGATCGAGATCGGCCTGCAGCAGGGCGCGCAGATGCGCCGCACGGTTTTGCAAGATGGTGGTCTCGATGAAGCCCAGGCGGTGACGGCAATCGTCAATCTGGGCGAGGGCGCGGAATATACGCAAACAGCGCTCGCCTTTGGTGCCAAGGTCGCGCGGCTAGAGACGCGGCTGACGCATCGAAATAGCGGCTCGCATGCGACCCTGAACGCGGCCTATCTGTGCGCCTACGGGTATCATGCGGACTTTACCAGCCATGTCCGGCACGGCGCGCCATCGTCTGTCACCCGCCAGGTCACCAAAGGTGCGGTTCTCGATGGCGGCACGGGTGTGTTCCAGGGCAAGTTTTTCGTGCCGCGCACAGTCGGCCAGTACACCGATGCCGACATGCAGCACCAGGCTCTTTTGCTCGAGGATGGCGCGGTGGTATTCGCCAAACCAGAGCTCGAAATCTATGCTGATGATGTCGAATGCGCGCATGGCAACACGTCCGGCGCACTGGATCCGAACCAGCTCTTCTATATGCGCCAGCGCGGCATTCCCGAGGCTGAGGCCCGCGCGCTGCTGACGGAAGCTTTTGTCGCTGAAGCGCTCGAAGACGCCAGCGAAGGCGTCCATGAGGCGCTGCTTGAATCGGCGCGCGCCTTTCTGGCGGAGCGATTCAAATGACGCGGCCGATCGATAGTGATGCGATCCGCGCGGAATTTCCCATCCTGTCGCGCGAAGTAAACGGCAAGCCGCTGGTCTATCTCGACAATGCGGCGAGCGCGCAAAAGCCGGATGCTGTCATCAATGCCGTCTCCGAACAGGCCCGAACGGCTTACGCCAATGTCCATCGCGGCATTCACACGCTCGCCAATGAAACAACCGAAGCCTATGAGGGGGCCCGCGAAAAAGTCCGCGCGTTCATCAATGCAGGTTCGGTGAATGAGATCATCTTCACCAAAGGCGGTACCGAAGCGATCAATCTGGTCGCCAATGGCATTGCGGATGAGATCCAGCCAGGCGACGAGATTGTGCTCTCAATCATGGAGCACCACTCGAATATCGTGCCCTGGCATTTCCTGCGCGAACGCTATGGCGCCGTTCTGAAATGGGTCGACATTGACGATACGGGCGCCCTCGACATGGCGGCGTATGAGGCGGCGCTTTCCGAAAAGACCAGAATGGTCGCCATCACCCATATGTCGAATGTGCTCGGAACGGTGACCGATGCCGCAGAGATTGTTCGTTTGGCGCACGCCGCTGGCGCGGAAGTCCTGTTCGACGGGTGCCAGGCCGGGGTTCATCTGGAGGTCGATGTCCAGGCGCTTGGCTGCGATTATTATGTGATGACGGGGCACAAGATTTACGGTCCGAGCGGGATCGGGGCGCTATATGGAAAAGCGTCTGCGCTGGCCCGGTTGCGCCCGTTCCAGGGCGGCGGCGAGATGATTGAAATCGTCGAGCGCGAACGCGTCACATACAACGAAGCCCCCCACAAGTTCGAAGCCGGAACGCCGCCCATCTTGCAGGCGATTGGCTTCGGGGCGGCGCTTGACTGGCTGAACCAGTTCGACAAGGCGGCTGTGCTGGCGCATGAGCACGCGGTCTATCAACGCGCTTATGACGCGGTGCGAGGCATTAATGGCTTGCGGGTCCATGGAACCGCGCCGGGCAAAGGGGCCGTCCTGTCTTTTTCGATGGATGGGGCCCATCCACATGATCTGGCGCAAATCCTGGATCGCTATGGGGTCGCCGTCCGCGCCGGGCACCATTGCGCGCAGCCTTTGATGGATCATCTTGGCGTCTCCGCGACTGCGCGGGCCAGTTTTGCGCTCTACAATACAGAGGCCGAAGTGGACGCCTTCATCGAAGCGCTACACAAAGCGCGCGGGATGCTTATATAGAGATCGATATGGCTGACGATTTGACCCCTCGTGACGTGATTGATGTCTCGGCGCCCGACGCGCCTGAAGAGACCAAATCGGCGATTCCGCAGC
>JBCCCT010000209.1:0-5732 GCA_039033355.1 Pseudomonadota bacterium
ACTTTCATCGTCCGGGCGGTTCTCGTCCATGCGAGGATCGCCCGCCGGGATGATCGCTTCTTCGTCCAGCGCGCTCCATTCGACTTCGAGCATAAATGACCGAATGTCGGCGATTGATTGCGCTGGGACCTCTTCCTGCGGGATGTGGCCAATGCCATCATAGATGATGACTTGCGACCCTTCGATCGCATCGGCGAATTTCTGCGCGCCCGAGACCGGCACCAGATTGTCTTCGCGCCCCCACATCAACAGAGTTGGCACCGAAATCGGTGACAGGGTTTCGGGCGTCGCAAAAACGCGATCGCCGGTCATGATCGAGAGCAGCGTGGCGCGATGGCCCGGGGCGCGGGACAAAGCCACAAATCGCTCGACCAATTCATCGGTCACCAAAGCCGGGTCCGAATAGGATGATTCGAGACCGGACCGCGTCATCGACGTCATATCCAGATCTTTCAGCACGGCGCGCCCGATCGGGTTGCTCAGAACGGTGAAGATGAAGGGTGAGTCATCGCCTTCGCCTTCTTCTTCCGGCCATCCCGAGGCCGCCACCAGGATCAAGCCATCCAGGGTCTCCGGATGCTGCAAGGCATATTGCCAGGCCGTGTTGCCGCCCATGGAACTGCCTGCCAGCGTAAATCGATCGACTTCGAGGCGTTGCGTGACCGCATGGACCACCTCGACAAAGCGATCGATGGTCGCGTCTACGGGATCGTCGGCGCGCGACAGACCATGCCCCGGCAAGTCGAGCGTGATGATGCGGTAATCCAGTTCCAGATCAGTCTTCCAGGCCTCCCATGTGTGCAAGGACGCGGAGAAGCCGTGAACAAGGACAATGGCCGAGCGATCCTGAGGCCCGGTATCGGTGAAATGGACTTTCAGCCCATCATCCAGCGTCATGAATTGACTGTCCGGGGTCGCATAGACCATTTCCAGGGTATCATAGGGAATGTCTGCGCGTCGTAGCGCCAGCCAGCCAGCGGCGAGGACAGCAACAATGGTCAGACCGACCGCAAGCGTTCTGCGTAACATTCGGACACTCCACGAAACTCAGTGTCGTAAAACCGTCAAAAATTAACGCTGTCAAAGGAAAGATTCACTGGCCGCAGACCGAACAGTCCGGGTTCGGACGAAGTTTCAGAATACGGCTTTCGCTGGTGAGCCCGTCAACAATGAGCAATCGCCCGATCAGTGGCTTTCCTGCACCGACGATTTGCTTAATTGTCTCGAGCGCCATGTGGCTGCCAATCATGCCGGTCAACGCGCCGACCACGCCGACATCGTCGCAGGCTTCCGCAGCTGGGGGCAGATCCGGCACAAAGCACTGATAGCAGGGGGCATCTGGCACCAGACCCGACGCATAGACCGAGACCTGCCCGTTCCATCGGCTCGCCGCGCCCGAGACCATGGCCCGGCCGCTGCGATGGGCCAGGCGATTCAGTGCGAAGCGGGTTTCAAAATTGTCCGTGGCATCGATCAGGATGCGTCCCGCGGGCGAGGACTGTTCGGAAAATCGTTCCGCTTGCACGCGCACAGCGACATCAGGATTGAGCGCCGACAAACGCTCCGCCAGCGTCGCAACTTTTGAAGTGCCAATATCGGCATCGGCAAACTGGATCTGACGCTGCAGGTTGGAGCGGTCGACCGCATCATCATCCCAGAGTTCGATCTCGCCGACGCCGGCCGCGGCCAGATACAAGGCGCAGGGCCCACCCAGCGCGCCGGCCCCGATAATTGAGACGCTCGTATCCCGCAATTTCCGCACGCCGGGGCCGCCCACTTCCTTAAGCAGGATGTGGCGCTTGTGTCGTTCCAGCTGGTCCGCAGAGAAAGCCATGCCCCGTCATACGCCCCGGAACAAATTGTGGCGAGCCCCAATGTTTTGCCCCGAGATCAGCACATTTCATCAAATGCCTGCCATAAGTTCTTACTAAAAGGTTAACGATTAAGTAGGGTTACAGATCGGGAGGCTGGCCATGAATGACCAAACGTCAAACATGACGGGTGCGCTGAAAGAGCAGGACATTATCGACCTGACCAAGCGCCCAAGCGATGCGTTCAACGAGGTTGTTCTTCAAGCCGATTATACGACACGTGCCGCGCTCAGCTTTTATCGGTTCCGACAATTGGGGGGAGATTATCATCCCCCTCGAAGCAAATTTCGAGATATGCGCCCGTGGTACAAGCGCCTATTCTCAGCTTTCTTCAAGCAATCTGAAAACGATCAAAACGAAGATAAGAGCAAAACGCCACGATCCCGAAAACTGAGCTTGGACGAATCCACTGGGCGCGGCGTACACTACGTATCATCTCACCCCAAAGTTCCGCTTTTGAATCTCTCCGTCATCGCATTGATGATCATTTTTGAGAGCGCCGCCAACGCTTATTTCTTTGCGCAAGCCAGCCAATTCGGGCTAGCAGGCGGCATTTTCCAAGCTGCGGCGGTATCGATCGCAAACGTCGCCGTGAGTTTCTTTATTATCGGCTATTGGGGGCTCAGGCATATCTCGATGCCGTTTGATACAGAACGTCCGTTCAGTCGGCGGAACCTGATCGTCATCATGGGCCTTGTCGCAATCCTGGTAGGATTGGTGCTTGCCCTTCTGGTGAATCTCTCCGCAGCCCATTATCGTGTCATTCTCGACATAAATGCATCTGGGTACGCGTTTCCAGAAGGCATTGAAGCAAAACTGTTTCCGAACTTTCTGGCGAACAAGGAAGTCTGTGAAGCCGTTTTGAACTCCGACTTGGGGAATTCAATCGGTAGCGCTGCGACCAATGCGATGTGCCGTCCCTTAACAATACATTCTTTGGACGGATTGGTCCTGTTCGCCTTGGGTCTTTCAATATCAGCGTTCGCCGCATTCGAAGGCCGTCGTCTCGATTCCCCATTTCCCGGTTTTAGCGACGCTGCGCGAGGACTGGAGCGGGCACGAGCAGATCTACGCGATGCGTTGTATGAGTTCGAAGAGTCCTACGTAGATATCAAAGCCATGATTTTGGAAACGAAGTTTGGACCCGCAGATCCGGAAGAGCCGGACGATGTCTACGCCCTTAAACGCAAGGACGGCAAAGACCTGTCACCCAGGGAGAAAGTAATCGTGCGGAAAACCATGTCAGAGATGGTCGCACCTTATATAGAACTCCTCCGCACCACCGATGATGCCTTGTCAGATGAGTTCGGCCTTGAGCATAAGATCATTGATCAATTCAAAGCCAAAACGGGGCAGTAATGGCGCGGCGTCGGCGAACCAGACAGAAGAAGCAGCGCAATCAGGCCATCCTGAATTTCGTTCTGGCCGGCCTCGCTGTGACCATAATCGGCTTCGCCTTCTTTGCCTTGCAGCCTGAGCCTTATGACGAGCTAACCCTGTGCGAAATCTCAGATGAATTGCCGCCGCACTCCGCCGTCATCATCGATAAGACCGATGAATATAGCGAGCAGCAGGCCGGCCTGATCGCCGCCATTATTCGCCGCACGCGCGACCGCCTCGAGATTGGCGAACGCCTGACTTTGTTTGAGTTGGACCAATACGGACAGTTCGATCCGCGCGGGGAATTCTCCTTGTGCAATCCGGGGCGCGGCGATCAGGTCAATGCGCTGTTCCGCAATCCCGAGCAGATCGAGGAGCGGTTCAACGAGAAATTCAACCGCCCGCTGGAAACCCTGCTGGAAGACCTGGTCGTGCCGAAAGAGGCTCCCAACAGCCCCGTCCTGGAAGCGCTGGCCCGACTGGGTCAGACCGAAGCCTTTTCCGATCGTGCGCCCCGGCGCCGGATCGTGATCATCTCCGATATGTTGCAGAATTCGGACGTGTTCACCGCTTATGGTGGCGGCGGCGCCCTGCCTCAGGGATTGCCGGAATCGCTAACCGTGGCAGACGCCACAATGCGCCGTTTTGGCGACAGTCTGAACGGCGTGGCGCTTGAAATCCGGCTGATTCCGCGCCAGCGTTATGTCGACATGCAACGCGGCGCCTTGAAGGACTATTGGGACGAGGTGTTCCGCGAGCTTGGCGTCACGGTGACCTGGCGCGATCTCTAGCCGCGCCCGGTGACCCGGAAAATCGCCATGCCGTCATAGCCTTTCTCACCCACGGTCTGCATTGCTGTCATCTCGACATGGTCCAGCGTCGCCGCATAAGCGATCATCGCGCGCACGCCTTTGACACTATTCTCTTCACTCTCTGCATCCAGCACCGCGCCACCGCGAACAATATTATCGGCCACGATCACGGTCCCTGGCCGCGACATTTGCAGGGCGCGTTCGAGATAGTTTTTATGATTGACCTTGTCGGCATCGATGAACACAAAATCGAACAGGGTTCCCGCCGCGATTTCAGCATCGAGGACAGTCATGGCCGGACCAACCCGCAAGTCGATCCGGTCAGCAAATCCGGACGCGTCAATATTCTCCTGCGCGACCTTGGCGGTGCGTGTATCGATTTCCGTGGTCAGCAAACGCCCCGTACGCGGCAAGGCGCGAGCCATGGCGACGGCGGAATATCCGCCCAGACAGCCAATTTCCAGAACCGATTCGGCCCCTGACATCCGAATCAGCATGGCCAGAAATGCCGCCTGAAGCGGTGTGACCGCATGCGGGACGAGCCCATTTTCGGCGCTCGAAAGGGCAATTTTCTCAAGAACCGGGTCGTTCTTCAGAAAATTCTGCTCAAAATATGCATCAATATCGGAATGAATTTCGGTCTGCATGCGGGTTAAACTTCCTTAACAGTGCTGAGGCCTTGAGCCGTCGCGCGATCACGCGTACGACTTATTACAGAGTGTAGAGTTTTAAATTCCCAGGACACAATGCCCGCCACCCAAATGCGTCATATGACGCTCGCATGGTTAAGCCTCACAGGCATCGCGCAGGCGCAGCAAGGCGGCGTTGCCTTGTCGACGGCGGACGACTCAGCCGGGATGCTCTATGAACAGAGCCGACAGGATGTCACCCTCCCGATCGCAACCGAAGAGCGACTGACCAACGAGATCGACGCGGCGGTCACCATTCCCGTCGAAGATCTGGCGACCCCGATGCGCTGCATGACCGCCTGGTCCTACCTCGCCGGACGGGTCATTCGCGATCCTGACGCCATGCGCGATCTGCATCCGGACTTTACCGAAGCGACGGCCAGCGCACATTGGCAGCATTGGCTGAAGCTTGACCTGGAGGCGCATCAGGGCGCCATGAGTCCTGACTTTCACCAACGCCGCCTGACCGCAGAGCGGGCCTTCAGCCTGTCCCTGGCGGCTGAAGAAGAAGCCTATGCGTATCGCACCCTGGGCACCTGTTTCGTCCCGCCGGTGGAACGCCTGGTCGCCGACCCGACTATGCTGCTGCGCAATTTCATGGTCGAACATCAGGGCTTGCCGGAAGACTATACCGTGCCGGTCCTGCAGCGGCAGCTGCGCGCCTTCCCGGTGTCAAAGTCGATCGAGGAAACGCCGGACCTGCCTTGCGACACGGTGGCGATCAATTTACGCGAAGCCGCCCGCATCGATGCCGTCTCTGAGTGCTTTGCCCGGGGCGGCATTCTGGCTTCGCAAGCGCGCTCCGTGGTTGAGGATCTGGACGGGCTGTGCCGCGCCACCGCATCGGTTCAGTGCGAAAACATTCCCTAGGCTGACAAAGCTCGCTATGGCTGGGCAAACATGACTGATTTGCCCGCCCTCCCTGGAAACACCACGCCTGATACAATCTACGCCCAGCCCGCCGAATGGGTGGCCTCGGG
>JBCCCT010000210.1:0-5704 GCA_039033355.1 Pseudomonadota bacterium
GACGCGGGGCCATTTTTGTCCCGCTGGCGCGCCAGGAGGGTTCGAGAGACGACATCCATGACGTGATGACCACGATCGCTGCCGAGGATGGCGTCCCCGTTTTTGCTGCCACGTCCGGACTGACACCCGTGTCGGGACGCGACCTGGGCGCGGCCAGCACATTTCGAGCCCTGAAACAGCCCCGCGTGGTACTCGCCTATGATGGCGGACTCTCGCGCTATGATGTCGGTGAGATCTGGTGGACCCTGGATTATCGGCACCGCGTTCCCGTAACGCTGGTCGAGAAAGCCCGCTTGGCAGCACTGGATTGGGACGAGTACACCCATTTGATATTGGCCGGCACGCTGGCCCGGCCCGGCGACGCTGAAAAGCCTGTGCTTGATGAGGCTTTGACCGAGACAGTTCTGAGCTGGGTCGAGGGCGGCGGCACACTGGTGGCGACGCGCGATTCAGCCAAATGGGCTCAGGATGCAATCCGAATGCGCGCAGAAGCTGCAGCCGAGAATGGCGAGAGCGGCAAGGCCGAACAAGCATCTGAAGAAACAGATGATGAGGCTGAGGCGACCCCCGACCGTTTTGATTTCGCCGATATGGGCATCCGGGACGCCGAGCATGTGATCGGCGGGGCGATCTTCGCCGCCGACCTGGATACGAGCCACCCACTTGGCTTTGGCTTCGCAGATCGAAACCTGCCCGTGCACCGCAATGTCAGCTTCACACTGGAGCGCCCGACAGACAACCCGTATGCCGTTCCGGTGCAATACAAGGCCGATCCGTTGCTCACAGGCTACGCGTCTGAACGTCGCTTGACGGAAATCGCTGGAACACCGTCAATTGTCGCCCAGCGCGTGGCGAGCGGGACCGTCGTCCTGATGGCGGATAATCCCGTCTTCCGGGGCACTTATCCGGGTTCAGAGCGATTGTTGATGAACGCGATTTTCTTTTCTGGCCTGATTGACCGTCCACGCGGCGATTACTCAGCCTCGCCCGTGCCTGCGCGGTAATGCGTCAGCGCCGGAAAAGCGCCTGACAGCCAATAGAAAAGGCCGTCCCCTGCGAAGAGACGGCCTTTCTTGAATTGAGCTATGAAACTTAGTGGCGGTTGCTCAGACGAGCGCGACGCCGACGCCGCTTGTCCAACATGCTTTTGCCGCGATCCTCTTCTTGTACGGGAGCTGGCGCTTTGATTTCGATGACAGGCTCAACAATTTTGAGAGCGTTGACCGGTGCCGTCATCGGGGTGGTGCTAGGAACCGCGATTGGGGTCTGCTCAGTTTCGCGGACTTGCGGAGTCATGGTTTTTTCTTTCTTTCAATTCAGGCACTTAAGCCTCATCGGCGGGGGTTGAGAGGGTTAATGTTGTCCGCCGATGGATATCAATTAGGAGACGACTTATCGTTTTTCAATATGTAGTTATCGTTTTTCGGCAATTATTTTTGAAAAACGAGTGTTTTCAAGGACATAGTCTCAAAATTTTTTTCAATGAAAACAATGTTAGCGGAAACATTTGCGAAGAGCGGCCCGTTCCTGATGGCTAATCCGATACCGAAACGCTCTTCGTACATCGTTGAGAGCTCAGAATTCCGGTTCCACACCCTCATTCATTGATTTATGGTTATGTTGGATACAGACGCTCAACCCGATCAAAGGAATTGAGCGGGAGGGGAGAATGGCGATGCAATCCAGTGCCGATCAGCTGGTCGTCTTCGTTTCCTATTCGCGCGCGCAAGTGCATTTCGCCGATGAGCTCGAACTCTATCTATCCAATCAGAACCACAAGGTCCTGCTCGACCGGCACGGCATTTCCAAAGGCGAAGACTTCCAGGCACGGCTTGGAGAAATGATCCTCGATTGCGACACGGTCGTGTTCATTCTGTCTGATGAATCCGCCCAATCCGAGGTCTGCGCCTGGGAGATTGAAGAAGCGACGCGGCTTTCCAAGCGCATTCTCGTTGTCACCTTAAGCGACCTCTCGGCCGGCATTCACGCACCAGAGGCCCTGGCCGGAATTGACTGGATCCATTGCTGGAACAATCCCGCAGTCCCCGGCTCAAGCCAGACCAAAGGCCTGATCGAACTCGACACGGCTTTGCGCACGGACGTGCAGTGGCTGCGTCTCTGCACCGAATATCAGCGCCAGGCCGCCAATTGGGCGCGCCGCGGTAAAAAGAAAGAAAGCCCGATCCTGCTGCGCGATGATTTGCTGGCAGAAGCGCTGGAATTCGCCAAAAACATACCCGCGAACGAAGATTTGCCGGACGAGGTCGCCGAGTTTTTCGCCAAAAGCTCGGAATATCAGGCGACCTTGAACAGCACGGCCGTCACCAAAGCCAAGGCGGTGCGGCGCACAGGCCTGATCGGGGCGTTTGTCTCGGCGGTGTTTTTCCTGGTCGCGATTGGATTTGGCTACGTCGCGCTGCAACAGCGTGATGCAGCATTGGCGGAACGGAACGAGGCGACGCGGCAATCCAATTTGTCCTTCTCGCGTGCCCTCGCAGCACAGGCCGCGACCGAACAGGATGATGATTTCGACCTGTCCTTGCTGCTCGCGATTGAAGCGTTTGCGGCATCGCCAACCGTAGAGGCGCGATCCGCATTGCTGAGCGGCATCACCCGCATTCCGCATGTCGATCGATACTTGCGCACGTCCCGCGAAGTCGGATCCGGTGCGATCAGCGACAATTTCTGCTCGCTCAGTCATGTCAGTGAGACAGAGACCATTGCCGGCCTGTCGACGCGCGATAATGGCGTTCTGGAATTCTTTCACCTGCCGAGTGGCGATCGCACCAACACGGTCCCGGTCGACCATTCAAACAGTGCGGCTGTTTCGCCCGATGAGACCCTGGTCGCTTATTTCACCAATAGCTCGATCAAAGTCGTCCAATCGGACACCAACCAGACGATCGCAGAAGCCCCGCTCGACGACACGTATGGCTGTATTCAATTCAACCCGGAATCAGACGCTCTGCATTTCTCGAGCGGCCCCAGAATTCATGTCTGGACATTTGGATCTGATGCAAGCCCCAGCGCAGTCACCGTACCCGGCTTGCGATCCATTTACCGCGCCAGCCCGTCTGCCGATGGGATATATTGGTTAGCCTCCGGGTTTGCCGTCGGTGGCAATCAGAAGTCCACCGTCTGGATGAAGTTCGACACGGAGGAAGTCCTGGGTGAAGTGCCGAACTCACTCCTCGTGGCGCACGATCGTACGCGCGATGTGGCGGCAATCGCCAATCCCGATGGCCTGTTCACCTTCGCACTGGGAGCGGATACCAGCCTCGTCGACAGCCTCACCATACCCTGGGCAGACTTTGAATACGCCGCCGTGGCATTGTCGCCGGTCTCAAGTGAGGTTGCGATCTGGAATGACGGCAATCTCAGCCTGTTCGATTTCGCAACCGGACAGGCCTCTGTCAGTGAGATGCAAGGCTATACCGGTCCCGTCGAAGCCATCCTGTTTGAGCCGGATGGCCGTCACTTCGTTACGCTTGGGCGCGATGATGTTCTGACCCGCTGGTCGACAGCCCCCGAACACCGCCTCATCGAAACCATCATTCCGCCCCGCGATGAACGTTTGAGCGACCTGCCAGAGGTGTTCACGGGCCCGTTGACCGGCTCAGAGGCCGGCTGGATCTATACGGGCAGTCTCGAGGCCTTGAGCACGGAACAACTTGATGTTCTGGTCCAGCTGTTGACCGATGCGCGACCACCAGAGCCTACCGTCGCTGTGGCTGACACGGCCGATGACGAGGCAGTTGACACGCCCATGCAGCCCGCGCCGCGCGATGTGCTGGACATGTTCGACCGGCTCGAGCCAACTTTGTATCAATCCATCTCGTCTATATCACCCGACCATATGGTCGTGGCGGCGCTGACACAGGCGCAGCAGCTTCATCTACTCAACACCCGCACGCTTGAGCGGCAGGCCGAAAGTTCAACCCTCGGCGTGGTCTTCGCGGATATGGCCTTGCTGAGCCCGGACCGGTTGTTGGCTGTGACGGATCAGGGCGCGGTCTGGCAATGCGATCGAGATGCGAGCACTCTGTCCTGTCAGGCCTTTCCCGAACAACCACCCCGCACGAGCGTCAGAATCCTCGCGGCATCCGATGACCGAACGGCCTATGCCATTGGGCATGAGGAAATATCGCTGCTGAATTTGGAGACAGGAAGCCTGATCACCAATCTCGCCAAAGGCAGCGGGATCGGCGCGCCAGCAAGTGCGTCGCTGGACGAAAATGCAAACGTGCTGGCCTTCTCGAGCAGTCTTGGCTGCGTCGCCTTGTATGATCCGAACCTGGTCTTTCCGTTTGCCGGTGAATTGTGCCCGCCAGAAACCGACGCGTTTGCGATGAGCTCTGGCCTCGCCTTCAACGAGACGGGTGACATTCTGCTGACCGGACATTCGAGCGGGATCTTCCTGTTCAATCTTGCGCCGGACGTCCTGATCGAGCATGCTTGTACGATCGCCAATCGCAATCTCTCCGCTTCGGAATGGTTGCGCTATATGGGTGATCGACCAGCTCGGCAGACCTGTTAAGGTCAATCAGACTGGCTCGAATTCTTTTTCCTTCTCGACCTCTTTCGGGGCAGATTCGCGCTTCCGGGTCTTTTCCGCGCGCGGCTTGGGCAGCAGACGGAACCGGGTCTGACACCAGGCAAAGCCGACGCCGACATCCAGCAAGGCATCCGATCGCCCGCACGGACACATGAAGGGCATCACCCCCCAGACGCGATAGGTTTCGCCCTGAACCAGGGGCACCGGATCCCCGGTCACATGATTAGGCGCCGCATTCACGCACAGCACCAGATCGCCAGCTCCAACATCATAAGACATGCTCATAAAGTAACACAAAGACTGGCCTTCGCCTATAATTCCTGAGCCAAATCATGGACCTCGTCTCAACTTGCGCTAGCTCAACCAGAACCAGGAACAGCACAGGATCAGTTGAGCATGAAGGACATTCGAAGCAGCGCAGGATCAATCCTGTCCATCGTCGCAATCGTGATCTCACTGTCCGCGCTCGGCGTCTCTGTGTTTGAAGTGACCTCCCTGAAGGATCAGCAGAAAGCCAGCGTCTGGCCCTATCTGGAACTGACGCCGACCTATTCCAGCGCCGGGTTCGAGATCAAGGTCCAGAACAAGGGCATCGGGCCGGCTCTGCTCGGCGATGTGAAACTGTTCCATGACGGGCAGCAAATGGCATCGATTGAAGATCTCGATGCCCTGATCCTGGCCACGATCGGTCCCGAGCGGGCCTTTTCCTATGATACCTATCGCGCGCGCGATGCCTCGAACTCCGTCCTGTCTCCCGGTGAAGATGTCACGCTGTTCGGCGTGCCCTGGAACGCCGATACGCGTGCCTTTGTCGAACAGACAGCGGTCAAATTCTCTGCCGAGGGCTGTTTCTGTTCGGTCTATGATGATTGCTGGACGGTCGCCGATAACCAGGTGCCGGAGCCGACCAAGGCGTGTCGCGCCTCCTAGCGGCGCTTGATCTTTCCGATCCCGCATGGCGCAATGCGGCATCCCCGTCGACCCCACGGAGCTGCCCATGCCCGACATTCCCTATCCCGACTTGTCCGACCGACCGCGCGAGATGAGCTGCGAGCGACTGATCCCGTCCACCCCTGCCGCCCTGTTCGACGCCTGGACGACACGGTTCGACCTCTGGTTCGCGCAGCCCGGGACGCTGACGCTCACGCC
>JBCCCT010000211.1:0-5690 GCA_039033355.1 Pseudomonadota bacterium
GATGTCAGCGTTGCGCGGGTCATAGACAAAATCATGCACGCCATGCGCCTCATCCGACATGGTTCAGCCTCCAACCCGGCGCTCGAGACCTTCCCAATAGGGTTCACGCAAATCCTTGCGCAGGATCTTGCCAGACGGATTGCGTGGCAGCGCTTCGATTTGATCCACCGTTTTCGGACACTTGTATCCGGCAATCCGTTCACGGGCCCAGGAGATGATGCTTTCAGGCGTCGGATTGGCGCCTTCCTTGGGCACGATAATCGCCTTGACCGCCTCGCCCCATTTCTCATCCGGGACACCGATCACGGCGACATCGGCGACGTCCGGATGCCCGAAAATGGCATTCTCAACTTCGGCCGGATAGACATTCTCACCGCCGGACACGATCATGTCTTTGACGCGATCATGAATGAACAGGAAGCCATCTTCGTCAAAGTAACCGGCATCACCGGTATGGAAGAAGCCGTTGCGAATAGCGTCTTCGGTCGCTTCCGGGCGGTTCCAATAGCCTTTCATTACAAAGCCGGACTGAATCACGATTTCGCCGACTTCACCGGTCGGGACCGACTCGCCCTTGGCGTCGACACAACGCACGATCGTGCTCGGATAGGGCACGCCGCAGGAGCGCAGCTTGCCCCAGCTTGGCTCATGTGCCTCTGGCGGCAAATAGGTTCCGCCGCCGACAGTTTCGGTCAGTCCGTAAAGCTGCGTGAAGCGCGCGCCCATGACCTCGACCGCCAGCACCAGAAGATCTTCCGTGATCGGAGAGGCGCCGTAGAAAACCTGTTTCAGGCTCGTATAGTCGCGGTCCCGGAAATCCGGCATCTGTGACAGCATCAGGATCACCGCTGGCACCCAGAAGGCATGATTGATCTTCTGCGATTCAATCAGGTCCAGAATTTCAGCCGGGTTGATTTCCGGCAGAACGACGGATCTCGCACCTTGAGCCGTTGCCATAAGGCCGGCATTGACGCCCGCTACGTGGAAGAGCGGCATCGCGTTCATCACGGTCTCGCCAGCATGGTATTGCGCCCAGTCCAATTGTCCGCCCTGCTCCATGAAGGACTCATAATTGGCATTGGTCAGCATGACGCCCTTGGGCAGGCCTGTCGTGCCGGAGGTGTAGAGTTGAATGACATCGTCATCATCCAGCGTGGTTAGCCCTGTCGGTTCTGCGCTCTGACCATCCCGCCAGGCGGTATATTCCGGCCAGCCCTCATGCGCGCCTTCAACCGTGATGATATGTTCGAGGTGCGGACAATCATCCTTGATCTGCTCGATCATCTCGAACCATTCCGGGCCGACAAACAGAACCCGTACCTGGGCGTCCGAGAGGATGAACTGCACTTCCGGCGCCGCAAGCCTGGTATTGACGCCATTCATCACCGCGCGCGCCTTGGCGCAGCCATACATCATCTCGTAATAGACGGCGGTATTCTTGGCCAAATAGCCCACCCGCTGGTCCGGTGTCACACCCAGCGCAATCAGGCCATTCGCGACCTGGTTCGCCCGCGCATCCAGCTGCGCAAACGTCGTCTCTTCACCCTTGAACCAGAACGCCACTTCATTTGGACGAATTTCACTTTGAACGCGCGGAATGTCCGCGACGTGCGGCATCGATTTTGTGTCCAGCATATGGATCCACCTCCCAAACTTTGTCTTTGTATTCGTTTTAGGCGACAATCAGCCATTGGAAAGCCCAAACGAACAGGCTTAGGATGACCCCAAAGCCTGGGGAGGTAGAAAACATGGCAAACGCCCAAAGCATCATTCTTCATCAATTCGATCGCTCGCCCTTTTCGGAAAAGATCCGTCTGGCTTTGCGCATGAAGAATCTCGGCTGGGCGGCTGTGGAAATTCCCTCGATCATGCCGAAACCGGATCTGATGCCACTCACAGGGGGCTATCGTCGGACGCCCGTCATGCAAATCGGCGCCGACATATTTTGCGACACCTCCATCATGCTGACCGAGCTGGAGACAAGGTTCCAGATTCCGGCCCTGAATCTGCCGGGTCATGAAGGCCTTGGAAAAATGGTCGCCGGCTGGACCGATGGCAAATGGTTCCAGACCAGCGTTGCCGTCATTTTCGGCGCGATCGGCGAACACATGCCGCAAGAATTCATCGACGATCGCACCAAGATGTCGGGCCGCGCATTTGACATTGAAGGCATGAAAGCCGCCGCCCCGTTCATGCGCGATCAATGGCGCAGCCAGCTGCTCTGGATCGAGGAACGCCTCGCGGGGGGACGCCTGGCTGGCACCGGTGACTGGCTGGTCGGAACCAAGCCCGGCATGGTGGACGTCCACGCCTTCATGAACCCCTGGTTTGTTGAAAAGAACGTTCCGGACTTTCTCGAAACCTGTTTCGAACACGCGCCGCTGACCAAGGACTGGTATCGCCGCCTGAAGGAATTCAAGGGGCAGGCGCCTGAAGAGATTAGAGGTGAAGCCGCGGTCGAGATCGCGCACGCTGCTGCGCCGCGCCTGAAAGCTGCCTCAGCCGCTGGCGACTTGCGCGACTTCGAGCCAGGCGATCGCGTCGCCATTGCCGCCGATGATTATGCCAGGGACTGGGTCGAGGGCGACCTGGTTATCGCCAATGCCGATCGCGTGATTATCGCCCGGCAGGATGACCGGGCTGAAAATCTGCACGTGCACTTTCCCCGTGTGGGTTACGTCTTGCGCAAGGCATAGCCTGCGTCTTCGGCAGCCGGTTCATCACCGGCAATCAGGACATCCGCGAAATAGTGATTGCGATCCCGGTGCCCCGCTTCGTCTTCGCGCACGGCGATCACGACATCGCGCAAGCGGGCATTGGCGGGCAGGTCCCAATAATCAATGGCGAGTTGCGGCGCGGGAATATTGTCCAGGCGACCTTCATCAATTTCGCGCAGATAATGCGTATAACTGGTCACCGCTTCCTCTTCGAAATAGCCGATCACGCGGTGTGCGGTTTTTGGCGCGAACAGATAGAGGAAGAAGTAGAAATTGTAGAAAATCGCCTGCGCAATCATGATCAGGCCGCGCTCGAACAGAGTTGGCTGCGCGACCTGAATGAACGTCATCAGGTGCATGCGCTCATTCTCGGCTTCGTCGAGCAATTCCTTGACCCAGCCCTGGTCATCTCGCATCCGCCGGATGGCGCGCAAATGCTGCAACAGACCGGCAACCATACCGGGCACCGCCGCGACGGTTTCCAGCACGACCGCCCGGTGGCCATAGCGTTTGCGGAAAAAGAGATCCGCAAAGAAGCGGAGGAGTTTTACAAAGGCAAACGCGATGTGATCGCGCAGATCTTCCGGCTTTCTGTGGGGTTCGACATAGTCCATTGCAGGCCTCCATAAGGGTCACCCTGTAGGTAATCGCCCTTATCCGCGGCGGCATATGCACGATTGACGCGCGACAGAATGTGCCAGGTCAGCAGCCGTCTGTCTCAAATCGATACGCCACAAAATGGACCGGATCGCCGTTCGAATAGTTAAGCGCATAGACCGGGTCCGATTGCGTAACGCAGAGGTCTGCGTCCGCAGCTTGTGCAAGCAAATCATCGCGAATCTGCGGCGCCGGCGGAATACACGCTTCACCGAGCGCCTCACACCGGCTGGCCGGGCTGCCACGGCCCTCGAGATTGATCAGATAGACGACCGGATAGACCGCCTCATCCGCAGGCAGCGTGAGCGGCGTTTCTGGCGAGTGCAGGTTCTGGGTACCGAGCGTCATGACATAAGATGGTTCGGCATATCCCACGGCCAGCACGCGGTCCGGACTGGCATCGCCCGCTTCGCAGGTTTCGCCGGGAACACCGCATACGCCTTGCAGCGCGAGACGCGCGCTTTCGGTTGGCTGGGCCCAGAGCTGGGTCGGCAGGACAAAGGTTCGGGCATGCCAGCCCAGGAACAGGCTGACCAAAATCCCGAACGCTGCGGCCAGGCCCAGACGCCGCACCAGGAAAGTCGCAATTGCGCCCGCAAAGGCGATCGCACCAAGGATCCAGAGCCAGAGCGGGAAATTCACATACGCCGCCCATTGCGCGATGACCTGTTCGGACGACACCGTCTTGAAGTCACCCGCAGCTTCCGTCTTCACCAATCGCGCCGCCAGAGGCGAGCTGATGAATAGAAGGGCTGCGCCGCCAAGCGCGAAGACGGCGAAGCTTAGGCCTTTCGACACAGGCAGTCGCGCGCCGTCCATGAGTTTCAGACCGGCCCATCCACAGAGCAGGCCAAAGGCGGGATAGGCGGGCAGGATGTAATGGCTCAATCGCGTTGGCATCAGCTCGAAGAAAATGGTGGTCAGCAACGCCCAGGCGACCAGGAAACGGATTGCCTTGGTCTCTTCCGTGACCGGCGCCGCATCCGCCATGGACCAGCGGTTTTGCCACTCCGGACGCGTGCTGAGCCACCAGAAGCCGAGAATGACCAGACCGGCATAGGCAGATGGCGCCCCATTCCCGAGCTCGCCCGGCAGGATCCAAGTCGCGAGCGCCGTCAGCGCCCCCAGTCCGACAAAGACAAACAGTGCATCTGTCCCGCGTCTGCGCGCGTTTTCGGTCCCGCCGCGCAAATGTTTCCAGGCCAGCGTCATGCCGGGGATCAGCAGCAGGACCGCCGGGAAGAACCAGACCGGAATATGACTGAGATGATAAAGCGGCCAGCCGGCATGCCCTTCCGAGGCGCCAGCAAACTTGTCTTTCAGATCCTTGCCGACCGCGCCCTGCAGAAAGGTGCCATCGGTCGCGAACTGGATGGCAATCAGCCAGGGCAGGAACATCGCAGCCGCCAAAGCCGGTCCTGGCCACCAGATCAGCGGGCGCCACCAATCGCCGCCTTTGCCTTCCCCGGCCTTGGCCCAGACCCAGGCGCCAAATCCGGCATAAGCCGCCACCATGGGCGTGACCGGCCCCTTGATCAGCAAGCCGCAGCCCATGGCGAACCAGAAGATCAACGCCATGCGTTTGGGCTTGTCGGCCTGGCCCATATAGAGCCGCGCCAGCGCCCCGATGCCCCAGGTCGTCAGAAAGACCAGCACGCCATCTGTTTTCGAAATATGCGCTTCGCTGGTCAGCAAGAGCGTCGCCCCGAACAGCGCCGCGCCCAGAAAGGCCGCGCGGCGCCCAATCAGGACAATACCGCACCAGAAGGTGGCCAGCGTGGCGAGGGCCGCACCGAGCCAGCTCGGCACGCGATAGGTCCAGATGTCGAGCTTGTCTTCATCGCCGAGCACATGCGTCGCGCCGGCTTGCAGCCAGTGAATACCGGCCGGTTTCTTGTTCCGATACTCATCCTGATAGCGAATGATCAGATAGTCGCCGGTCTCGATATATTGCTTGGACGCTTGCGCAAACCGGCTCTCATCGCGGTCCAGCGCCGGCAGATTGAAGACGCCGGGCGCGGCCGCTGTCAGCGTGATGGCGAACAGGATGAACCAGGCTTTCCAGCCGGTTGATAGACGATCGAGCATATCCATAAGTCTGCTCATATCCTGAGCCTGCATCATTGAATAGCTGCGCAATGCGGACTAGCCTCGCCAAATTACAGATTTGATGGGAGCGGACATGGCCTGGTGGTTCAAGATTGATCTATGGAAACGCGTCATCGCAGCGCTCGTGGTCGGATTGGCCGTTGGGCTGGGCCTGCGCTATGGTATGGGTGCCGAATCCGGCGGTGCCTTTGCGGAATCCTATATCGC
>JBCCCT010000212.1:0-5564 GCA_039033355.1 Pseudomonadota bacterium
GACCGCAAAAATCTCCGGCAAGCCATTGGCCGGATCGGTGAATGTATTGCCAGCGGGAATGGCATAGTCGCGCGACGCGTCGGACGGGAAATCATCGCCGCTCGGATCGATCCGCAACACCTTGCCGAGCAGGGATTGCGTATTCTGGGCAAAATCACTTGGATCGCCAGATCCACCGCCATCGCCGGTCGGGAAGATCAACAGACCATTGCTGTCAAAGCCAATCCAGCCAGCATTGTGATTATCATCCGGCTGCGAGAAAGTGAGGATCACATCACTGGTCGCCGGGTCGATTTGATCCGGCGTCGCGGAAAAGGTCTCGAACCGCCGGATCTCCGTATCGCCGGCCAGATTGTTGACGTGGATATAGACCTGCCGATCCGTCGCAAAATCAGGCGAGAGTGCGAGCCCGAGCAAGCCGCCTTCCCCGGCAGTTGAGATCGAGGCAGACAGGTCGACAAAATCAACGCTGTCGATCACGCCAGTGTCCGGGTTCAGCAGGCGGACCTGCCCGGTCTTTTCCAGAACCAGAACCCGGCCAGAGCCATCCGGAAAGGCGACCAGACCGAGCGGCTGCGTAAACCCGGTACCAATACGTCGGACGGCAACAGCGTCGACCTGATCGGTCACTTCAATGTCAAGATCCAGACGCGCGACACCGCCACGACCATCGCGCGCTTCCAGCGTCACTTCATAGATATTGTCGGCATTGGCATCGCCCGGGTTTTCAAAGTCCAGATCGATCGCAAAGGACAGTTCGCCAGACGTGGCGTTTAGACTGACACGTCCGGCATCGGGCCCACCGGACAGGGAAATCGTGACCGTATCGCCATCGGCATCATTGGCTTGCGCGGTATAGACCACGCCAACTGTGTTCTCTTCGATACTGATGCTCGCGGTCGAACTGAAGACCGGGCCAGCATTGGTCAGCGTGATGGCATTGTCGCCGCCCCCGCCACCACATGCGGTCAGCAAGCCAATGGCGGCCAGACCAGACTTTGACAAGATACGACGCATGTCACCTCCCCTTGCTTTGTCCTCGATACTCAACCTACACAAGTACGGTACATTCGTGCGTTACGAATGTTCAAGATAGAACAAACGAAGGGGGTTTGGTTCATCATGGAATTTCTCGAACAAATATTGGCGCCGCTTGGCATGGAAGATCAGGCGGACAGCATTCTCGCCGGCGCGACGAATGTCTTGCTGGCTCTGCTGATCCTGATTGTCGGCTTCTGGATCGCCGGGCGCGTGGGCGCACTGGTTCGCGGCATCGGCAAACAGCATGAGAAACTGGACGATACGCTGTTCAATTTCCTCGGCAGTCTGGCGCGCTATACGGTGCTCGCCTTTGTCATCATTGCGGTTCTGAACCGGTTCGGGGTCGAGACCACATCGATTGTGGCCTTGCTGGGTGCGGCCGGTCTGGCGGTTGGCCTGGCGCTGCAGGGTGCGATGTCCAACCTCGCAGCAGGTGTGATGTTGATGATTTTCCGGCCTTACAAAGTGGGCGATTTTATCGATGCCGCGGGCAATTTCGGCAATGTCGAGGAAATCTCGTTATTCACCACGGTGCTGCGTACGTTTGACCATCAGCAAATCATCATCCCGAATGGCAAGATCTGGGGCGAGCAGATCGTCAATCACAGCCATCACGCCGTACGCGGGGTCGAGCTGACCTTTGGCGTTTCCTATGACACGGATATCGATCAGGCCCGCGATGTGATCAAAAAGGTCTTCGCCGACCATCCGCAGATCCTCGACGATCCGGAGCCCGTCATCGTGGTGTCGACGCTGAATGACAGCTCTGTCGACTTTGCCGTCCGCCCGTTTGTGAAAGGCGAGCACTGGTTCGATGTGCGTTTCACTGTGCCAGAATTGGTCAAAAAAGCGCTGGATGAAGCCGGGATCGAAATCCCATTCCCGCACCAGAAAGTCATTCTGTTCAAAGGCGACGAATAAGACGGAAAAATGCCGGGGGGACAAGAGCGAGTGAAGGCCCCCCGGCATGCGCGCTGCGGACGCATAGATCTATGCGCCTCCGCATACGTTCCCCCGCGCGAATTCTTAAAGCCTATTCATGTTCAAAAGACTGTGACGCAGATCACAATATGGCGATTTATCTGGCGTTCACATTGCATATGTTAATAGGATGTGAATGCTGAGATCAGGAGGTTGATGCCGATGCTTAAGCCAAAATTCGCGCCTGCACTCGCAGCCCTTGCATTGCTTGGGGCATGCGCAACTGCAACGCCTTATCAGGCCGCCTTTGACGGCCAGAAGGGCTATGAGAACCAACAAATCGAATCCAATCGCTGGAGTATCAGCTTCGCAGGCAACAGTCTGACCGATCGCAAGACGGTCGAGACCTATTTGCTCTACCGTGCGGCCGAACTCACGGATCTGGAAGGCTTTGACTATTTCCGCGTGGTTCAGCGTGAAACGGATGAAGATCGCCGGCTCGTCTCGAGCGGCTTTGGCGGCTACGATCCGTTCTACTCGAATTTCTATTGCAATTACCGGTTCTATGGTCGCGCTGGCCGCCTGGCCGGATATCCGCGCAGCTGGCGTTCCCGGTATTGGAACCGCCGCAGCTTCCATAGCGGCTTCGGCTATCACGACCCGTTCTGGCATGATGCCTGGGATGTGCGTGAGGTCGTGCGTTATGAAGCGACATCCGAGATCATCATGGGCAAAGGCGAAAAGCCCGATGATCCATCATTTTTTAACGCCGATGAGGTGTTAATGAACCTATCCGGACGGATCGTACGTCCTGACGTCTGATCTGAAGGGTGCTTAAAGTACGCGTAGAGTGTGTAGAGTGGAAAAAGCCCGCCTGTTTGGCGGGCTTTGGCCATTCTGGACGTGACCGTCGCGCTTAGCGCGGCGCCATGCGGATGGCCCCATCGAGGCGAACATCCTCGCCATTGAAATAGCCATTCTTGCACATTTCGACGGCCAGCGAGGCGTACTCATCCGGATTGCCGAGACGGGCCGGGTTTGGCACTTGCGCGCCGAGCGCCTGTTTCACATTTTCCGGCGCCGCGGCCAGCAGCGGTGTGTTGAAAATGCCTGGCAGGATTGTGTTCACGCGGATCAGTTCACGCGACAGGTCGCGGGCAATAGGCAGGGTCATGCCAACGACGCCGCCTTTGGAGGCCGAGTAAGAGGCCTGGCCAATCTGACCATCTTCCGCCGCCACAGAGGCCGTATTCACGATCGCACCGCGTTCGCCTTCAATCGGGTCGAGCGTCATCATGCCAGCAGCAGACTTGGCGATACAGCGGAAGGTGCCGACCAGGTTGATCTGGATGATCAAGTCAAACTTATCGAGTGGGAAATGCGTGATCTCGCCGGTTTCCTTGTTGCGGCTGGCCGTCTTGATCGCATTACCAGTGCCGGCGCAATTGATCAGGATCCGCTCCTGACCGATCGCCGCGCGGGACTTTTCAAAGCCGGCATCAACGCTCTCATCCGAGGTGACATTGACGTTGCAGAAGACGCCGCCAATCTCGCTTGCCACGGCTTCGCCTTTTTCCTCATTTAGGTCGAAAAGCGCGCATTTGACGCCCTGGCTCGCCAGCAGGCGGGCCGTGGCAGCGCCAAGGCCTGACGCACCCCCGGTGATGACGGCTGAAATGTTTGAGTTGAGTTCCATCAGATATCCTCCAATATATGTCTTGGAGGCGATGTAGAAGGAAGTTTGCGAGCGGCCAATGTCTGACCCAACGGAAATCATCATAGAAAACGGTGAAACCGTGCCAACGCAGCTGCCTATCCCAACGGAACGTCAGCGCAAACGGACCCGGCGCAAGCTGATTCCCAAGCTTTTGAGGGTCGCGGGCCGCATTCCATTCGCCGATGATCTGGCCTCAGCCTATTATTGCGCGATTGATCCCGAGACCCCGATGAAAGCCAAACTGGTGCTGTTCGCGGCGCTTGGCTATTTCGTCCTACCGATCGACGCGGTGCCGGATCTGGTCACCGGACTCGGCTTTACCGATGACGCCACCGTGCTGGCCACAGCGCTGGGTGTTGTCGGCGCCCATATTCGCGAACCGCATCGGATCGCCGCACGCCGCCTTTTGGGATTGCCGGAACGCCCGATGGCCTAGCCGATCGTCTCGTCAAAGCTGGGGGAGACCGGCAGGATTTCCTTCACACCCGTGCCGTCTTCGACCGTCGGATCGATTTCCATGATCGCCAGAGAGCGTTCCGCGGTGCCATCATCGCGGAACCGGAACAGGCCATTAATGCCCATAAAGCCATCGCGATTGATCAGCTCACCAGGCGTCAGCTCGCCATCTTCCGACAATGCGATGACCAAAGCGGCGGCGTCATAAGCGACCGCGGCCAGGGAACTCGGCGCCGCGCCATACATGCGGGCAAAACGCTGCTCGAAATCTGCCACATCGACGGAAGGCGCGGTGGGGAACCAGGCGCCGCGCAGACTCGGCTCGCGCCAGATATTCGGATCATTCCAGGCCCCCGTGCCGAGCATTTTCACCTGCCGTGTATCAACACCATAATAGGCCAGAAGCGGCGCAATCCGGCGCAAGCGATTGCCGCGCTCGGGGACAAGGACCGCGATACGGCCACCCGCTTCCACCGCATTAGCAATGGTTTGCGCGAAATACTCGGCTTCGGTGTTCGGATTGGTTGAGGAGGCCGGATAGAAGCCGGAGGTCAGCATGAAGCCGCCATTTTCCAGCACCGCCTGCTGCATGGCCGCTTCGATACGCGTACCGAGCCCGCTTTGCGGGCCGAAAAAGGCAAACTGGTCGTAGCCGCGCAAGGCTGCATATTCGACGATGGCCGACACTTCTTCTTCAGGCGCGATGGAGGCGAGCCAGGCACCATAGCTGGCCACCGACCGGTCATTTGAAAAGGCGATAACCGGGTTGGGCTCTTCCGCCGGTTCTGTCGTGAAGCCGAAAAAGTCTGTTTCCTGCGGCGGTGTCAGCGCCTCTCTCACGGTCTGAACATTCGCACCAAAGAGCGGGCCGAGCACGAGGTCTGCGCCCTGATTGCGCAAATCCTCGGCGGCAATCGTCGCCTGGCTGACGGATCCGCCCGTATCCTTTGGCAGCAGGACGACATTCTGATTGCCGAAATCAAACAGCGCCAGCTCAATGCCGGCCAGCATGCCTTCCGCCTGCTGGCGCACGCGCTCATTCGGATGCGTGAAGGGCAGCAGGACGCCAGCGCGGATAATCTCGCGGCCTTCCATATGCGGCGGGGTGTAAGGGCCTGTGGGAATGTCTTCCTCAGCCAGATCCCCCATGCCTTCTTCGCCGACCGTATCCGTGCCGAGATCGCCTGTGGGTTCACCGGTCACGGGGTCAACGCGTGGATTGCCGGTTGAAATCGGTCCGACCGGGCCTGGCGCCGATGTGGCACAACCGGCCAGCGCCAGAATCGCTGCAAAAAAGAGGATTGGCAGGGGCGCACGGACGCGCGATGTTGTCGGCAATGTCATCAAAAATTCCTTCTTCCACTGCACCAGACGGACGCGACGGGAATCGCCCTGTCCGCGAACCTAAAACCCGGACCGAGACCGCGCA
>JBCCCT010000213.1:0-5554 GCA_039033355.1 Pseudomonadota bacterium
AATGCCCGCCTCCAAGGCTGTTCTCAGGAGGGTTTCAAAGATCAGGCCGCGCTGCACCCCCAGACCGTAAAGATCCTTGCGCCATTTCGTATAGCGAACATCCAGCACCGGCCGTAACGACGGCGTGGTCAGGCCCCAGAGTCGCTCGATCCGTGTCCCGAGTGTGTCGATTTCTGTGCGCAAGCCGAGTTGTTCCAATACCGCGAGACCGGTCTGTTGCAGCATCAGGCCTGAACCGATCGGTTTCGGCGTCTCGAACTGATCATAAATGCGAACCTTGTGGCCATCCCTGGCCAGCAGGGTGCTAAGCGCCAGGCCGCCAATGCCCGCCCCGACAATTCCCACATCCAGTGACCGATTCATATGCGCTCCCGCCCTCTCCGCAGGAACAGGATATTCGCATCCCGCGCGCGGACGCCAGGACAAAACGCGCACGATCTCAACGGAGGCTAAAAATCAGACGCTCAGACTAGTGCAGAACTTTATCGAGACGCCTTTCAGGGTCGCCAATTTCGATCTTGAAGTCGGGCGCCTGCGGTCGATCATCAAGCGTTGCGGGTTGGGTCTCGAGATGCGCCCGCAATTGATCATAGCCGCCAATATATTCGCCATCGATCCAGATTTGCGGCGTTGTGATCGGCGTTTTGGGTCCGACAATTGGCTTCACCCGCGCCAGCATTTCATACATCGCGCCCGGATTCTTCACGACATCATGATATTCGAACGCGATCCTGGCACTCTCGGCCATCGCCTTGGCTTTGGTGCAATAACCGCAATTCTCCTTGCCAAAAATATGAGTCCCTTTCAGCGGGAAATGCTGGACATGTTCCGTCATCACCGCCTCGGCCAGCAGCCCGCGATTAATCGCGACGCCCTGGCTGAGCACTTTGCCATTCAGCATGAGGACCGGCGCATGCCGCGCGCCCTGGAACACCGCCTTGACCATGTGGCTGAGCCAGTCGCGGACCGTCAGTTCGACCTCCGCCGTCTTTAGCTCATGCTCCAGAACGTCATTGACGATATCTGTGGTCAGCGTGCATTCCCCGCACGGAATCTTCACCTTGAACGGACCCCATTTACCGCCCCAGCGATAGAGCAACAGCCTGGCCGGCTTGTGATCATAGGATTTCGGGGCCTTTACGCGTTTTGACATGGCTTCACCTCCGCAGGCTGTTTCAGCTCGGAAGCCTCGCGGCGGGGGCGCTGAAGGGCGCCGCGCAGATTACACGGATCACGGTCTGACAGACAGCGCAGCGGACCACTGGTATGGCGATAGAGCGAGATGGATCGTTCAAGGGCATGGGACATGAGGAACTCCGTGTAGCGTTGTTTCCTTCAAGCTAGAGACGCCGACCATCACACTCAATTCACAGGCCGGTGTGGGTTCGACACATCCAGGTTAGCGGTCCGTGAGCCCTGCGACGCTGCGCGATGATTGTCACCGCGCGAAAAACTTCCTACCTGAGCAGCATGACCAAGACGCTCAAAATGCTCGCTGCCCAGCTCAATCCCGTGGTGGGAGACATCAAGGGAAACAAGGCCTTGGCGGAAACCGCCTATGTCGAAGCCCGGGACAAGGGCGCAGACCTGCTGGTTCTGTCGGAATTGTTCATTCTCGGCTATCCGGCGGAAGACCTGGTGCTGAAGCCTGCCGCGGTCGAACACTCCATGGCGGCGATTCATGAACTCGCCGAGTTGACCGCCAAAGGGCCCGCCATCCTGATCGGATCGCCCTGGGCCGCGGACGGCAAATTGTTCAATTCCATCCTGCTACTGCAAGGCGGCATCATTCGGACGCGCTATGACAAGCGCGAGCTGCCCAATTATGGCGTGTTTGACGAGAAGCGCATTTTCGATGCCGGCGAAGGCGCACATGAAACCGTCGAGATGAATGGCATCCAGGTCGGCCTCGCGATCTGTGAGGACATCTGGTATGCGCGCGTCCCGGCGGCGCTGCATGCGGCAGGCGCCGAAGTGCTATTGGTGCCGAATGCTTCCCCCTGGCGGCGGACGGTGAATGCTGAGCGGCATTCCACCTTCTCGGCCTGGGCCAAGACCGGCGTGCCGTATCTGTTCGTCAATCAGGTCGGCGGTCAGGATGAGCTGGTCTTTGATGGCGCCTCTTATGCGGTCGACTTTGATGGCGCGGAACATCAATTGCTCGGCGATTTTGTGAGCGGTACGGCGGTCGTTACTTATGATGGCGACAGCCACCGCTTCGTCCCGGCCGATGAGCCGGCCAAACTGACCACGGGCTGGGAAGCGGAGTATCGCGCCGCCACGCTGGCGCTCGGCGATTATGTCAACAAGAACCGGTTTCCGGGCGTCGTGCTCGGCCTGTCCGGCGGGATTGATAGCGCTCTCACCGCGGCCATGGCTGTCGATGCCCTCGGCCCGGATCGGGTGTGGTGTGTGATGATGCCGAGCAAGTACACCTCGTCCGACAGTCTCGAGGATGCCAAAGCCTGCGCCGAAGCGCTTGGCGTGCGCTATGACATTATCAATATCGCGCCCGGCGTTGGCGCCCTGGACGAGATGCTGGGCGCCGCCTTTGCCGAGACGCAGCCCGACACGACGGAAGAGAATATTCAGTCCCGTTTGCGCGGCCTGACCCTGATGGCGCTGTCCAACAAGTTCGGTCATATGGTCGTCACTACCGGCAACAAGTCGGAAATGGCGGTCGGCTATGCGACCCTCTATGGCGATATGTGCGGCGGCTATAATGCGTTGAAGGATTTCTACAAAACTGAAGTCTTCGCCTTGTCCCGCTGGCGCAACACGGCGGTGCCCCTGGGCGCCCTGGGGCCTGGCGGCGAGGTGATCCCCGACCGGATCATCACCAAACCACCGAGCGCCGAACTGCGCGAGGATCAGAAGGATGAAGACTCATTGCCGCCTTATGACGTCCTGGACGATATCCTGCGCGGCCTCGTCGATGGCGAAGAGGATCTCGACGAAATCCTCTCCCGCGGCCATGACGCCGCCACGGTGCGGCGGATCGAGCATTTGCTGTACATTGCGGAGTATAAGCGCCGCCAGGCGCCGCCCGGGGTGAAAGTCGGATCGAAGAATTTCGGGCGCGATCGGCGTTATCCGATTACGAATAGGTTTCGGGATGATTGAGCGGGGCTGAGGAAAGCACCCAATTACATATCGCGCCAATTTCTACTTATGTCGCCAGAGGGGGTAACGACAGGCGGCCCCAACAGTTTCCAATCAGGGATTGGAAAATGAAACTGCTCTGCTAATGGATGTAAGGTAGCGTTGAGCTATTGGATTAGGTGTTCACGGGAATTGGCATTTGGGAAACGGATCGAAGAAGAACCAATTGACGGCAGCGATTGCGTCAGGAACGGAAACGATTTGGAATCACGCGCGCGAACGATACTCTAGTGAAAAGATTTATGCTTTTGTTCTGACAACCTGGTCGGACGCAAGCTCCATTGGAGCTTCAGTCGGCACTGTCGAGAATTATGACCGGCTTTATAAAGAACACCGGTATTCAATTCCCAATAGTCGAGCCGCAGCAGGTCTTAAATGGGGATGGAATGAATGGCATGAACGCGAATTGATCAGCGGTGCGTCAGGGTTCCACGATGCTGATCAGTTGTTGGATCAATTTAGAAATGGCGCCTCTGGCGCGCCCCGTTCTTTGACCGATCAATTTCGGCCCTGGTTCAGCGACTACAGAAAACTTGTAACATCCGCCATGTATGATGCTCTGAAACTAGTCGCACGGACGGGATTGTTTGAGACTTGCTCCTCAATGCCGGTTCTCGTGTACTTAGGCGTTTATGACGACGACGGAAAAATTACCCTGAACTCTGCAAAGACTTTGAACTCAAAGGCTACGTGGAATCTGTACGAAGCCGAGTTCAGGAGAGCGTTCGGGTTTTAGTCCGCTCTCGGCGTCAAAGCAGACGTTAGAACACCATTCGAGAAAGGTTGAACGGCTATGGTTAGTCGATTTCACTTGCGCGTTGCATCAACTCCGAAAACGATCGCGCGACCCGCTCCACGTAACTGCCGTCATGATAGAATGCCCATACAGAGTAATCCCCGTGCAGATCTAGATACAATAGATCACCGTTATCCTCTCCAATCACGAAGCCATCGGCGACCCGCTCAGACGGGATATCAGTATCAATGCCCGGGAGTTCGTCACCTCCGGATACCTCGCGGAATAGTTTCACGTACAGTGCGAGTTGGTTATGCGCCGCCACCGTCCCTACACCTTTCATTTCAACTGGCTGCGACAGGTCATTTTCAGAAAAGAGGCGCCAAAAGGTGACGTCATCTTCATCGGTCGGATCGAGCTTAACCTCCAATTCGACATCCCCATTTCGGGTTGCTACGAAATCAAGGTAATCTTGAGGAAGCTCAATTCCTCTGGCTTGCTGCACCTCAGCCAATCTCATCTCAATCCCTAACATGCACGAAGCTAAACCACACTCTTTAGCAGGATTACCGCATAATCTCATGTCCGCTCCTGACCCAAAGCAGACATTTCTGATTCATGCTTTTTCTTAATCAAAACGTATCCGCCCCCTACCCCGTCATCGCCGCAATCGCATCCGCCACCGCGACCGTCCGCTGCGCCTCTTCCAGGTGCAGCAGTTCCGTCATCTTGCCATTCACCTTGAGCACGCCCTTGCCGGCATTGGCCGGGTCCGCGAAAGCCTCCATCACGGCCTTGGCCTGATCAACATCTTCTTCTGCCGGGGCGAAGATCCGGTTGGCGGCATCGAGTTGTGACGGATGGATCAGCGTCTTGCCATCAAAGCCCATCAGGCGGCCCTGCTGGCATTCCGCGCTCAACCCGTCTTCATCGCCAATACCATTGAACACACCATCAATCGCCAGCAGATCATACGCCCGCGCCGCGGCGACGCTGAGGCCAAGCGAGGTCTGGAAGGCTGTGCGCACTGGTGGATCATTCACCCCGCGCAGCTCCTTGGCGAGGTCATTGGTGCCCATGACAAAAGCGGTCAGGCGGGTGCGGCCGACCGCTTCAGCAATGTCCTGAATATTGAGAATGGCCTTAGGCATCTCGATCATCACCCAAAGCCCCATCGCGTCCGGGGCGCCGGCGCGGCTCATCGCATCATTGAGGCGATCTATGTCACCGCCATCAATCACTTTCGGGGCGAGAATGGCATCTGGACCGGCCGCCACCGCGGCTTTCAGATCGTCGAGCCCCCATTCGGTGTCGAGGCCATTGATCCGCACCACGACTTCGCGATTGCCATAGCCACCTGCTTTCACGGCGGCACATACCGTCTTACGCGCCTCCAGTTTGGCTTCGGGCGCCACAGCGTCTTCAAGATCGAATATCAGCGTGTCTGCCGCCAGCGACTTGGCTTTTTCAAGCGCGCGCGGATTGGCCCCTGGCATGTACAGACAGGAGCGGCGGGGGCGGTGAGCAGATGCAGACATAGCGTGTCTCCTTGACGAGCGAGATCGAACGCGACACGAGTGCCCGCTCACGCGCCTGAAATCAACTCTTGGCCCAGGGTTAAGCATGTCCGACACGATCCAGCTTCGTCCCGCCACG
>JBCCCT010000214.1:0-5470 GCA_039033355.1 Pseudomonadota bacterium
CTCACGAACCGGTGGCTCGGTGACTTTGACCACGGTCAGGCGCGGTGAAATGTCGACGCCATAATCGCCTGGCTCTTTCATATCGATCGGCTTTTTCTTGGCCTTCATGATGTTTGGCAGAGACGCATAACGCGGCTCGTTCAGGCGCAGGTCAGTGGTGACAATGGCCGGGCCGTCCAGGGCGACCGTTTGCAGACCACCATCGACTTCGCGGGTGACGTTGACCTTGCCGCCTTCGGCTTTCACCTCAGAGGCAAATGTGCCTTGTGGCCAGTCGAGCAGGGCGCCGAGCATCTGGCCGGTCTGGTTGCTGTCATCATCAATCGCCTGCTTGCCGAGAATGACCAGATCCGGGCTTTCTTCGCCGACAACCTGGGCCAGCAATTTGGCCACGCCGAGCGGCTCAACATCATCATCCGTCTTGATCAGGATGCCGCGATCCGCACCCATGGCGAGGGCGGTCCGGATGGTCTCTTGTGCTTGTTGTGGCCCAACAGATACGGCGATAACTTCCGTCGCTGTGCCGGCTTCTTTCATCCGCACAGCTTCTTCGACGGAAATCTCGTCGAAAGGGTTCATGGACATTTTGACATTGGCCAGATCGACACCGGTCTGGTCCGATTTCACGCGGACCTTTACGTTATAGTCGATGACCCGTTTGACAGGCACGAGGACCTTCATCGGCGACTCCCAATAGTTAGCTAAATTTCTGTTGCCGTGCAGGTAGCAGGACGGACAGGAAACACAAGGCTTACCTTGACGTTAGCGTCAGTTTGGCGCGGAAATTTGAAATCTGTTTCTAAGCTGTGCCGGTCTGATTTAACTGAGTTTCTGATCGAAAACGGCATCCGCGCGGTGGTCATCATAGATTACCCAGGTTGCCAGGGCGATGGCGGACAGCCCGGCGACCAGGGCCACGGACCAGAACAGACCCGAAATGACCGGGGTCGCATCCAGCAGACCAAGCATGCTCAGAATGTTATACCAGTCATGGCCGATCATCTTTTCCTCGATCGTGCGGGGCGACCCGAGAAGATCCAGTTCCAGCTTTTGCGCATCGCCTGAGTATTTGGCGACGTTGAACAAGGCGACTGACATCCAACTGAGGCTCAGGGCCCCCAGACGTTTGCAATTTCGACGAAGGAACCAGACGGTTAGCCCCGCCGGCACCCCCACTTCGAACAGCGTTCCTCCAAAGGCATGGATCAATTCTCCAGCCCAGGAGGTGAAGAAATGCCCGCCTTCGTGGATAATCAGGCCGAACGCATCCATCATCCAGGCCGGGAAAGCGAGGTGCCCGGACACGAGGCCCAAATTCCCCGCCAGAATTATGATCAGAAAAGCGGGCAGCGCGCTCTGAAGGATTACAGGCATCCGCGCCAGGCTGGACTCATATTTCCGAACATCCGGCTTCTGATTATAAATGCCGATCGCGAAAATCAGCATAATGAGGGCACATGCGGTGTGTACCAGACCCAAACCGATCATGATCTATCCTCAATCAATCTTCGGTCCCCATTCAGGGCTGTAAGGCGGATTAATCTCGAAACCCTTGTTCCGATGGATCAAATTCGTTGGAACATGTTGGGCGCGGTCAAATGGCTGGGAACGCCGTCGCCGGCGGCAGGTCTGATGGCCCGATGGCCAGAACCTGAAACCGCGTCCCCATTTCGGCCGGGTCGACCAGCTTTCGCACGCGCGCATAGATTTCGTCTGCCTGGTCCGGGTGCTCTTTCGCCAATTGATTTAGGCGGGCTTCAGCACCGAGCGTGAGCAGGAATTCGCTCTGTGAGATCGGCCCATCAACCCGCAGGCCCAGCGTATTGGCCAGTTGCCCAAGCCGATGGAAATCGACGTCGCAGGTCAGGTCGCTTCTGCCTGGCGCGGTAAGCGGGTCGATTTGCTCACCTTTCGAATAGGATCGAAGCGTGTCTTCCGGAGGTGCATCGGCAGGACCATAATCGATGAATAAGGCACGCCCCGTTGTCATGTTGAACAGATGTTGCAGGGTTTCCGTCAGCGTCTTCAGACCAGGTTGAATTTCGAGACTGGTTTGAGGTCCTGACGGGCTGATCTCATCCGGCAAGGCGCTTGAATTGAGGCCAAACTGAAGGGCGCCGTCTGCGTCGAGCCCTATGACGCGCTCGTGCCAGGCCTCGCCGACTTTGACGAATTGCTGGACCGGCAGGCAATCGAGCCACTCATTCGCAATCAACAGAAACGGGCGATCCGTCGGCACCGCGTCGAGATTGGAAAGAAACCGGATGTCGGATGCTGCGAACCGTTCGGTCAGATGCGATTTCAAGATCGGGCTTGCTTCGATGAAACAGAGATCCGCAGCGGCCTGAAAGCCTGGTACACGTGCGGTCGCGCGCAGCGCATCCGCCATCAGCGTGCCGCGTCCAGGCCCGACCTCGATCAGGGAGAATTGCTCCGGCGCGCCCATTTGCTGCCATTCATGCGCGGCCCAGAGTCCGATCAGTTCGCCGAAGATCTGGCTGGTTTCCGGCGCGGTGATGAAGTCTTCGCCGAGGCCCGGACGGGTCGCGTAATAGCCGTGGCGGCGAGCATGCAGGCAGAGGTCCATATAGGCTGCGACCGAGATCGGCCCGCTGGCGCGGATCATGGCGGTGAGGCGGTCTTTTAGATCGCTCACGCTTGTGCGGTGACGCTCGGCTTCTTCAGAGCGTTCCAGACCAGGAATGCGCCGCCAATCCACATCGGGATTGAGAGGATCTGACCCATCGTAATCCAGGCGGGGAGACCTTCGACAAAGGCATCGGGTTCGCGGAACTGTTCCGAGACGGTGCGTCCAAAGGCGTAGAATAGCAGGAACAGGCCAGCGATCAGACCCGGGCGCTGCAAGGCTTTGAAGCGCCAGACCATGATTGAAAGGACAATGGCCGGGATCAGACCTTCCAGCACCGCTTCATAAATCTGGCTCGGATATCGGGCCACTTCGTCACCGCGATAGACCCATTCTCCGGTCGACCAATTATAGGCGCTGGGGGTTGAGCCGCGTACAAAGCCTTCCGGGAAGATCATGCCCCAGGAGCTGCCTTCCGGCACGGGGCGACCGTAAAGTTCGGCATTTATGAAATTCGCCATACGTCCAAGGAAAAGACCGATTGGGGTGACCACGCCGGCAATATCGCCAATCGACAGGAGCGGCATATTTCGTTGCCGCGCAACCAACCAGATTGCAATCGCGACGCCCAGAAGCCCGCCATGGAAACTCATGCCACCTTCCCAGATCCGCAAGAGGCTCATCGGGTCGGCCATAGTCTGATCCCATTGATATGGCAGCTGGTAAAACAAGATATAGCCAAACCGCCCGCCCAGGATCACGCCAAGGGTCACGTAAAATAGCAGGTCATCAATATCATCCCGGGTGGCCGGGCTCGTGCCGCCCCAGAGCGGCGGGCGGGCGACCATGGCCAGGGCCAGCCGCCAGCCGATCAGCAGGCCGCCAATATAAGCCAGCGCATACCAGCGGATCGGAAACTTGCCGAGGCCCAGGAAACCGAGGTCAATCTGAAACAAGGCCGGTGACATTTCCGGGAAACTCATAGCGGCCTGTTGTGCAGTGATAGCGATCAGACTCATGCGGCGGTCTTTCCTGTCGGCATAATCATCCCCATCTGCTAGGCACAAATGGTTTCAGGTTCAAGACGCGCAAAGGAGTCCGTCACATGTCGACCAAAAGCCCAATGCTGGATGATATCGCCGGACTGATGACCGGCGCGATGGGGGCCGCCCGCGCCGCAGGTGAGGAAATGAAGACCGCGGGCCAGTCGCGCATCCGTGCCATGATTGCAGATATGGACCTCGCCAGCCGCGAGGAAATCGAGGCGCTGAAGGCGATTGCAGTCCAGGCGCTGGAGCGAGTCGAAGCGCTTGAGAAACGCCTGGACGCGCTCGAGAAATAGGCCTGTCCACTGCTTTTTAACCAAGACTCTTGCGCGATGAGTCGGGCATGAGTAGCGTCACCCCAAGGCAAGAATGCCTGACTGATTCGGAAGGGGGAACCTATGAGCCTGTCCGTAGAACATTCGCAAACCATCGACATTGACGCTCTTGAGCTGGTTGAAAGCTGCCTGACAGAAGCAGGTTGGGATTTTCAGCGCGATGAGGATGATGCCACGATTCAATGCATCGCCGGATCCAAATGGGGCGATATGGGCGGCATGTTTGCCAGCCGGTCGGAACCGCCAGCCGTGCATTTTTCCATCACGCTGGACGTGAAGCCGACCGAGGCACGGCGTCAGGCGATTTCCGAACTCGTGATGATGGCGAATGAGCGGCTCTGGCTCGGACATTTTGATTACTGGGCCGATGAAGGCGTGATCATCTATCGTCACGCGCTACCCATGCTCGATCGGGTTGAACCGGAAGCCGGCGAAATACGCGCTGTCATGGCCGCTGGCCTCGATGCCGTGAACATGTTTGTCCCGGCCTTCAATTTTGCCATCTGGGCCGGCAAGTCGCCGCGCGAGGCCCTCGAAGCCGCGCTGTTTGAAACGGCGGGCGAAGCCTAGATCGGATGCCATCGCCGTCGGCGAAACTAAAACGCCGCTTGTCCGGCTATTGGAAAATGGAAGCCGGCAATGCGGTGATATTGCCGGTTTTTCTGTTTTTTGTGGCCAAGATGAATCTGAGCTGGGTATCGATTGCCGGGATTGTGCCGATGATGCTCTTGCTGGTCATTGGCGCCGTCTATTGGCGCGCGAAGCTGAAACAGCTTGAATCCCGATCTTATCCATTCAACGCAACCATGGGCGCAATCTCCCGGCTGCAAGGACCAGCCATTTTGCTGACTCTGTTCGGGCTTGGCGCCCTATTGTTCGGCTGGGTGCACCCGGACCAGTTCTCCGGCGAGCGGGATCGCTGGGTGGCGACTTTTGCGGCGATATTGGCCTTGCTCGAATATATCAATTACTATCATCGCCAGCTGCAACACTTTGATCACGGGCCGGATTTCAGGCGACTGCTGGCCGGAAACGGGCTAAGGGCATCGCAAATGGCAAAAGATCTGAAGACCTATCGCGAGGCCTAGCGACACGATGACAAAAACGCTCTCTCTGATCGGCGCTGGCCGAATGGGATCCGCGCTGGCCGGCGGCTGGCTGAAAGCTGGCCTTGCAGGACAGATTGATATTGTCGAACCCCGACCATCCGCCACGGTTCAGGCTTGGGCGGATGCGGGGAAGATCCGACTGAATGATACGGCGCGCGACGCGGATATTCTGGTCGTCGCGGTCAAGCCGCAAATGTTTGGCGAGCTGGCTGCCGACATTGCGACGCGCGTGAGCGCCGAGACACAAGTCCTGTCCGTGATGGCCGGGGTCTCGCTGGCCACCCTGGAAGCCAAGCTTGGGACATCCCGCGTCGCCCGCGCCATGCCGAACACGCCGGGTCTGGTTGGCAAAGGTGTGACCATTCTCTGCACACGGCCGGATACGGGTGCGGA
>JBCCCT010000215.1:0-5418 GCA_039033355.1 Pseudomonadota bacterium
AATGGGCGCCACCAAACAGCAATTCGATGACACATGCGCGGTCCACCCGACCATTGCTGAAGAGATCGTGACGCTGAAGACCAAATCATAAGCCGCGCGCGAACGACAATTCACTTTCAAACCTGCGCAAAAAGTGGAACGTTGCCACCAATTTCTTGGAGGGCAGAGATGGTTCGCGCATTTTATGGATTCGTTCTGAGTGCGGCCCTTGTCGGTTGTACATATTTACCTGACTTGCCCGATTTGCCTGACTTGCCGCTTGCGTCAGACTGCAAGACCGCGGCGCCGATAGGGGAATTTAATCCCCAAACGGATGTCTTTGTCGGGCATTTTGACAGCAAGCCGGACGTCGACGATCTGCACACGATTGCAGCGGTTGGTTCCTTGCTGAAACAGCCTGAGTTTTCTTGCGTACGCGCGATTGGCGTTGCCGGTGCCTACGGGACGCAGGGCGGCGACTATATCGAATCACCTGTGCTCATGCAGCTCGCCTTTGGCGAAGACTGGCTTGATGGTCATAATCGACGCGCCGGGACCGTGGCACAACAAGCGGCGCTATATGTCGAAACCTTGAGCGAAGGCGGGCATGTCTGGATCATGATTGCCGGACAAGCCGATATCGCGGCTGACGCTCTGGCCATCGCAAAAAATACTTCACCTGATCTGCCTTACACAACGCATCTACATCTCGTTCAGCATAGTGACTGGAATGAGAGCGTTACGGCGCCAGCCAAGCTGGCTCAGGTTCAGGCCGGTACCGATTATCGCAAGATCGCCGATGGCAATGCGACCGGGAACGGCACGCCTGGATACACAACCAATTCCGGCAATCGCTGGGCCGACGTTCTCGCTGATCGAGACATTAGAGCCATGTGGCAGGAAGCCAAACGTCTGGCGGATTTACACAATCCCACCGCGGCTTACGTCAATCCATCGGTCAAGGAAGGCGGATTCGACTTTTCCGACACGACGGAGATGGCTCACGTGTTTGGCCTGAATGACCTGGATAATGTCGACTTGTTCTTCGATTACGTGCTGGATCCGGCTTAGATCGAGAAGCTTGTCCCGCAGCCACAGCCTGCGGTCGCATTCGGATTATTGATTTTGAACGCGGCGCCGATCAGTTCGGTCGAGAAGTCGATTTCCGAGCCGGCCATGAATTCCAGGCTCATTTCATCGACCAGAACACTGACCCCGTCACGGCTGACCACCAGATCATCGGCATTGGCCGTATCATCGAGATCAAACTTGTAGGAAAATCCCGAGCAGCCGCCGCCTTCGACGCTAACCCGAAGGTAGGACTTATCCGGTTGTTTCTCCAGAATCGCTTTAATGCGCTTCGCAGCCGATTCAGACAGGGTAATATTGCTCATGAGCAAGAAGATAGTGACGCCGGACATTCCTGAAAAGAGGGCAGTGTTTGCAACCCGCTGGGAAGACTCGCGCGGGCGCTTCATTGAAGAGCCGCAATCGGCGACCAGGACGCCGTTTCAGCGCGATCGCGACCGGATCATTCATGCCTCAGCTTTTCGTCGTCTGAAGCAGAAAACGCAGGTCTTTGTCGCTCATGAAGGCGATCATTACCGCACCCGACTCACCCATTCGCTGGAAGTGGCGCAAATTGCCCGCTCCGTCGCGCGCACTCTGGGACTGGATGAAGATCTGGCCGAAGCCATGGCGCTGGCGCATGATCTCGGCCATCCGCCGTTCGGGCATGCCGGGGAAGATCAGCTGGATGCCTGCATGTCAGACTATGAAGGCTTTGATCACAATGCCCAGACTTTGCGGGTCGTCACACAAATGGAAGATCGCTATCCGGCGTTTTCAGGGCTCAACCTGACCTGGGAAATGCTGGAGGGCCTGGTCAAGCATAATGGACCGCTGATCACAGCCGACAATTCCATTGCTGATCTACCGGCGGCGTTCCGCGATTTTCCCTGGCTTGAACAGCTGGAGCTGGATCAGTTTGCCGGTCCGGAAGCCCAGGTGGCGGCGCTGGCGGATGATATCGCTTACAATAATCACGATATCGATGATGGTATTTCCGCTGGCTTGTTCACCATTCAGGATCTCGAAGAGCTGCCTCTGGTCGGCGACATTTTTGGCGCCGTGAAAGCGGATTACCCGGCGCTGGATGACCGCAAGATTGTGTTCGAGGCGGTGCGGCGCCTGATCGGCTACTGGATCACGGACCTGACCGAGGAGACTTGCCGCCGGGTCGAGAAGCACAAACCAAAAAGTGCCGCCGATGTCCGCACCATGCCCGAGCCGCTTGTGGCCTTCTCGGCAGAGCTTGATCATGACCAGCGTGCGCTTCGAGCCTTCCTGTATGAGCGCATGTACAAGCATTACAAAGTCAATCGCATGCGCTCACAGGGCAAGCGGATCCTGAGCGAGCTTTTTGAACTGTTCATGGCCGAGCCGGAAACGCTGCCTGATGTCTGGCGCCGGGATGCCGAACAGGCCCCGCCAGTCCGCCGAGCGCGCCTGGTTTGTGACTATCTGGCCGGGATGACAGATAATTATGCCATTGAGCTGCATCGCCGACTCTTCAGCATGGAAAGCATGCTGTAATCTGTTGTCATCGCAGCCTTAATTCGGCCCCTGAATTTAGGCATCGTTAACAAAACAGGCCTAGCTGTTAACCCAACTGATTAGATGGCAGGGATAGCTATGAGCCGCAGAAAAGGCGAGCCCGACTACGATTTCGGGCCTTATGAAGATGAATATCGCGGGTTTGAGATTCGCGATGATGAGACCGGCAGAGGACCGCTTATTCTCGTATTGGCGCTTGGCGTATTGTTGATATTTACCGGCGTGGTGTGGAACACCTATCGTCAGGGGGTGCGCCCCAGCGAGGGCGGGTTGCCGGTCATTGCGGCGAATGATGCCCCATATAAGCGCTCGCCGGATGAACGTGGTGGTGTCGAGGTCGCAGGCCAGGACAAGGCTTACTATGACTCCATGGACGGTCTCGGCGATCCTGCCATGCAAAAGGCCGCCGCGCGCAATCCGATCGATATTCGCCGCCGTGATGTCCTTGCAGGTGGGCCTTCGCAGGCGGATTCCGACGCGGCGACAGATGAATTGCCCCCGATCGTTTATGCCGAGGACAGCGCGCCCACTGCACCCGCACAGGATGAACCGATCCAGATCGCAAACATGCAGCCGATTCCGGAGCGCGTCGCGCCCCAGATTGTCGATGTTGAAGAAGAAACCATGCCGGCACTGCCCGTAACATCGCGCTTCGCATCAAATGGGGCCTATCAGGTGCAATTGTCGGCGCTTCGCTCGCGCGAGGCCGCGCAATCCGCCTGGGCCGGGTTCCAGCGTGCGGCGCCGGACCTGTTCATGGGTGCAAATCTCGACATTCAGCGCGCTGATCTCGGCGCCAAGGGCGTGTTTTACCGCCTGCGCGTCGGGTCCTTTGCGAATCGTGAAGCTGCGAAAGGGTTTTGCGCGGATGTCAAAGCCGCGGGTAAAGACTGTATGGTTGTCGCAAAGGCCACTGGATGAGCGTATCCGCCTGCATCACCAGCGTATCTGGCCCGGTCCTCACAGAGGATGAGCGGGCCTTTTTGCGTGACGCCCAGCCCTGGGGCGTGATTCTGATGGGGCGGTCTTGCGTCAACAAAGCTCAGGTCCGGGCGCTGACAGCGGATATCAAGACTGCGCTGGGGCGAGAGGCGCTGATCTTCATCGATCAGGAAGGCGGTCGCGTGGCGCGGCTCAAGGTACCCGAATGGCCAAAATTTCCAGCTGCAGGCGTTTACGGCGCGATGTATGAAACGGCGCCAGAGGCCGCTACAGAGGCCTGTTATCTCGGCCATCTGCTCATGGGCGCAGAGCTTTCAGCCCTCGGCATTCACGCCGATTGCGCGCCGTGCGGGGACTTGCGCCAGTCAGACACCCATGACGCGATTGGCGACCGATCGTTCGGCTATAGTGTCGATGCCATCACAACCCTCACCGAAGCAGCCCTCAAAGGCCTGTCTGATTCGGGCGTTGTCGGCGTGATCAAACACATGCCAGGGCAGGGCCGGGCGACCATGGATACCCATTATGACTTGCCAGCGGTCACCGCGGACGTCTCGACATTGCTGGAAGATATATCTGTTTTCAAGGCATTATCCGATCAGGTGCCTATGGGAATGACATGCCATGTGATCTTTGATGCATTTGATCCACACTTGCCGACAACTGTTTCTCCAACCGTTATTTCCGAGACCATTCGCAAGCGAATCGGCTTTGAAGGGCTGCTGATGACAGATGATTTGGGGATGGAGGCATTGGGCGGGTCGCTCACCGACCGCGGCGCGAAGGCGCTTGCGGCGGGTTGTGATGTGCTTTTGCACTGTTCCGGCTTTTTGAAGGATCCGGCGGAAATTCTGACCGAAATGCAAGAAGTGGCGGCGGTGGCTGGTTCGCTCGAGGGAATTGCCCTGGACCGCGCCGAAGCGGCTGAAGCTGCTGTGAAGCCGACCCAGACGCTTGCCACGGAACAAAGCTGGGCGCGGTTTGATGAGCTGATGTCCAATATGGAAGCGAGGGCCTAGGCGATGGAACTTGTCTCCAATGATCTCGTGACCATGGATGAGGATGTCGAAGCCGGCGATATCTTCTCGATTGATGTGTCCGGTTATGAAGGCCCGCTGCATCTCTTGCTCGATCTGTCGCGCAAGCAGAAAGTCGACCTGTTGCATGTCTCTATTCTGGAACTCGCGACGCAATATCTCGACTTCATTCAGGCGGCGCAGGACAAACGCATCGATCTGGCGGCCGATTACCTGCTCATGGCGGCCTGGCTCGCTTATCTGAAATCACGCCTCTTGCTGCCCAAGCCGAAAAAAGATGGCGATGAGGAGGTCAGCGCCGAGGATGATGCACTCAAACTGGCCTTCCGCCTGAAACGGCTCGACGCGATGCGGGAAGCAGGTGAGGCCCTGATGGATTCGAATGTCCTCGGGCGAGATATCTTCCTGCGCGGCATGCCAGAGCAGCCAAAAGTGGTCAAAACCACGGAATACAACACCACGCTGTATCATCTGATGCAGTCCTTTGGCGGGATCCGCCAGCGCAAGGCGCAAGAAGCGCCGCATACGATCGAGAAACAGTTCGTGTTGCCGCTGGAAAATGCCCGCGACAATCTCAGAAATCTCAGTCCAAAGCTCACCGAATGGGCGAGCCTTGATGACATTCGCCGCAAAATGATCCATGTGGACCCCGAAGTGCCACCACGATCCGTGACGGCGAGTGTATTTTCAGCGACTCTGGAACTGACGCGCGATGGCGATTTTGATGTTCGCCAGGACACGCATTTCGGACCGCTTTACCTGCGTGGAAAGACTCAACCAACAGAGGGGATCGCGCCATGACCAAAGTAGAAAGCTCGATCCCGATCGAGGATGCACCAGAGGA